>DASWBG010000279.1:0-15367 GCA_036390715.1 Gemmatimonadaceae bacterium | reverse complement strand
ATCTGATTGACGCCGCCCGCGAACGCCCTCGAGTTGGCGATCAGCGCCTGCGCGTTTGCCTGGTTGGCGAGGAGAGCAGGGCACGAAGGAGACGCCGCGGGGTTGGCCTGGCAGGCCGCGAGCGAACCTGCGAGGGTATTGGCCGCGGTCGTGAACTGCGTGTTCATCGTCGCGTTCTGCGCCGCGGCTGCTGCGACCGCGAGGGCAGGGTTGAATCCGATGTTTCCCTGCGTTCCGCTCGTGTTGACGTTGAAGAAAGCCGACGTCTGCGTCTGGACGTACGGTATCTGCATGCCGACGGAGAAGCGTTTCGAGAGTCCGACCTCGAATACGAATGGGAACGCCGCTACGTGATCGCGAAGATTCACCACGGTGTTGCCGAGTGTCGCATTCCAGTTCGGATTGCCAGTGAGCGACTGGAGTCCGCCCTGGAGTGCCGCGAGATTCGGGAACTGCTTCACACCAATCGTATCCAGCGTGAAATCGATGCCGAGCGGCTCGAGCGCGCCATCCGGACGGCCCGGAGTATCCTTACCGTAGCGCTCGTTGAACCACGTCCACTGGCTTAGGGTCCGGAACCGGAACACCCCCCGGGGCAGAACCAAAGCGTCGTCACCAACGCCAAGCACGCGTTGAGCGCCTGCCGGATTGGCGAAAACCGCGACGAATGCCAGTGCTACAGTGGAAACGCAGACCAAAAAACGGCGCATAGATTCTCCGCACGGTGTTAGAAGAGGCATTGAGGGCATTCGTCCGACTCAGAGACGTCAGCCGCGGGGAGACGTTATCATTCCGTTTGAGGTTTTGTCAACTTGAAATTGTGGGGCTCTCCAGAGAGACGCGCGCTGCTTGTTGGCCTCGTTTTTCACCGGTAGCTTTGTCATTGCTTGCGGGAATAGCTCAGTTGGTAGAGCACAACCTTGCCAAGGTTGGGGTCGCGGGTTCGAGTCCCGTTTCCCGCTTGGTTTCTTCTCGTGGTCAGTGTCGGATTGTCCGTCAAGCGGCCGGTGCCTGCTTGCGACCAGATGCATGACTGGCTCGTCGTTCTACGCTCGGGTGGCGAAATCGGTAGACGCGAGGGACTTAAAATCCCTTGGGACATACTCCCATGCGGGTTCGATCCCCGCCCCGAGCATCGAGTAAATTCCGCGCTCTGTGAGCACGAAGGGTCCGAGTTGAGCCCTGTTTTATTCGCTCATCGTTTGGATAAGACCCCCGACATCCGAGTGCGAGCGTAAAGTCTGTCCTGTCTCGTGCGTTCCCGGAGAATCGGGAAACGCGGGTTCACAATCCCTGAATTCTATGAGCGCAGCGACGGCGATGAAATTCACGCCGAGAAGGATCGGGCGCGTGCTGTTGATCGTGAATCCGGCGTCGCGTCGCGCAGCGCGCATGCGCCGCAAGGCGCTGAAGGCTTTTGCCGAAGCCGCGGTCGAGTGCGACGCAATGTCGACGGAGGCGCCTGGTCACGCGGCGACGATCGCGAAGACGCACGCCCACAAGTACGACGCCGTCTTCACGCTTGGCGGCGATGGAACCGTAATGGAAGTGCTCGGCGCCCTCGGGCACCAGGGACCACCCGTCGGCGTGTTGGCTGGAGGCACGGCGAATGTCGTCGCGCGAACGTTCAGGATTCCACTGAACCCGGCGCGCGCGGTGCCGCTCCTCCTGAACGGCGATGAGGCGAGGATGGATCTGGGACGACTCGGGGACGGTCGCCGATTCGCCATTGGCGTAGGCGTCGGGCTTGACGCAACGATGATATCCGAGGCACCAGCGCGCCTGAAAAAGCGCTTTGGCTTCATGGCGTATGTCATCGGCGGTTACAAGGCGGTGCTTCGGAACAAGAAATTCAAATTGCGTCTGACGGTGGACGGGATCATTTACGATCGCACCGCTTCGGCGGTTCTGGTCGCCAATCTCGGCGCGGTGCTCAATGATCTCGTCGCGTTCGGGGACGGGATACTTTATGACGACGGAGTCCTCAACGCTTGCGTCTTCTCTCCGGACACCCTGCGCGACGCTCTCAGAATTCTCTGGCGGATGATCAGGAAGGACTTCAGCCCGGATCCGTGCCTCTTTTACAAATCCGGTCGCGACTTCCGGGTCGAAACCATACCACACATGCCGGCCCAGGCCGACGGCGAGATGCTCGATGGCACTCCGCTATCAATCTCTGTCGATCCACTGGCCGGCAGCTTGCTGATTCCCAATCGGAACTAGCACGCACTCGGCGGCTTGGAAAAATCGTACGAGAAGGGCGCCATTTCGGGCACAAGTTTCGCTTGTCGCTACGTCTTACCGACACCCGAAATTCGGAGGGACCATGGATAAGGGGCTCGCGTTCCTGAAAGGTCAGGTCAACAATGCCGTGATCCAGCACGCAGCGTTCATCGGTGCGCTGGCCACGCACGAGGATCAGGCCGACGACCCACGCTTCAGCGCGCTGTGCTCGCGTCACCTGGCAAACATGCGCGAGCACCAGCGCATGCTCGAGGAGTATCAGTCGCAGCTCGGAGGCGATTCACGGATGGCAAGAACTGAGATCGGACTGACGGCTGCCGTTGTACCCGATCTCGCTGACACAGCGCGCGAGAGCGATTACGTCCGCCTCGTCAGCGACATCGTGATGGCCCGCCAATCCGAGGACGCCTTCAAGACTTTTCGCGAAGCAGGCAAAATGATGGGGAACCGGACTCTTCAGGAGATCGGAGACATTGGCGAGCGCGACCACGATGCTTACGTAAAGGAAGCGAACCGGCTTGTCCAGCACATGTTCGTCGAGCGCGTCCAGGGCATCGACGGTATCAGGCGGCAGTCGGCGTTCACACGCCTCGACGCAACGACCTGAGCGCACACGCCTCGCGGGCGGTGCGGGAATTCCCCACGCATCGTCCTGACACCACCCTCGCGCCGCGCTAACTTCCGCGCATGACCGATGTCGTGTCGCTCGCCGCCGAGCTCGTGGCCATAGAATCGACGACTGGAACCGAGGGGACCGTCGTTGACTACGTGTCGCGCTGGCTGGTGGCGCGCGGTTGGAACGTGACCCTCCAGGAAGTGACGCGCGGACGCGCGAACATCTGGGCCTCGAAATCCGGGGCTGACGGCGGCGTCACCTTCTCGACCCACCTCGACACTGTGCCCCCATTCGTCCCGCCGCGGCTCGAAGGGACTCGTCTCTTCGGGCGCGGTTCCTCCGACGCCAAGGGACTCGCCGCCGCGATGATGGTAGCGGCGGATCGCCTCGTCAGCGGCGGCGAGAAGCGGGTCGGAGTGCTCTTCGTCGTCGGTGAGGAAAAGGGGTCCGACGGCGCACGCGCCGCGAATAATCTGCGCACGAACAGTCGCTTCCTCATCAATGGCGAGCCGACGGAAAGCAAATTGGCGAGCGGTGCCAAGGGCTCTTTGCGGGCGACGATCCGCACGCGCGGGCGAGAGGCGCACTCCGCGTATCCACATCTCGGACGGTCGGCGATCGAGCCGTTGCTCGAGCTACTGCCGACGCTGCGGAAACTGCCGCTTCCCAGGGATTCCGTGCTCGGCGAAACCACCGTCAACATCGGAACGATCAAGGGAGGGACGGAGGCCAACGTCATTCCTGCGCACGCGGAATCGGAGATCATGTTCCGCCTTGTGAGCGACGTCGAGCCGATCAAGCAAATGGTGCTGGACTGGGCGAAAGGGCACGCCGATGTTGAGTTTGGCTCTTACATCCCGGCCCAGCGATTCGCGACGGTGCCCGGGTTCGAGACCGGACCAGTCGCATATACATCGGATATTCCACTGTTGTCGAACTGGGGCGAGCCGCTGTTGTTCGGGCCGGGCTCGATTCACGTGGCGCACACTCCGGATGAGTACATCGATGTCGAAGAGCTGAGGGTCAGCGTCGACAAGTACGAAAAAATCGCCCAAACACTTCTTGCCAGATGACGACTCGGCCGATTCCAGGAAAGCGCAAGAACAGGTGGCCTGTAGCAGTACTCGGCGCCACCGGTGCGGTGGGGCAGATGTTCGTGCGCATGCTCGCCGACCATCCGTGGTTCGAGATAGTCGAGCTCGCGGCGTCGGAGCGGTCCGCGGGAAAGAAGTACGTCGAGGCGACCCGCTGGCTGGAAGGCCCGCCTCCGCCGCAGATGCTCCAGACGCGCCGCGTGATTGCGTGTGATCCCGGCATCGTGACCGCGCCAATAGTGTTCTCGGCGCTCGACGCCGTCGTGGCGGGCGAGGTGGAACTGGCGTTCGCCAAGGCCGGAAAATTCGTGCTCAGCAACGCCAAGAATTTCCGCATGGAGCCGGATGTCCCGCTCGTGATTCCGGAGGTGAACGGCGACCACCTTGCGCTCATCGAATGTCAGCGGGAACGCCGCGGCTGGAGTGGCGCCATCGTGACCAACGCGAACTGTTCGGCGACGGTGGCTGCTGTCGCTCTCGCGCCTCTGCATCAGAAATTCGGAATCAGGCAGCTTTTTCTTTCCACGATGCAGGCTGTGTCCGGCGCCGGTTACCCTGGCGTGCCATCGCTCGACATACTGGGCAACGTCATTCCGTACATCGCCGACGAAGAGCCCAAGCTCGAGCGGGAGATGCTGAAGCTCCTCGGCACCTACGAGGATGGCGAGGTGGCGAGCGCGACGTTCAAAGTGAGCGCGCACACGAACCGTGTTCCCGTGGAACATGGCCACACGATTTGTATGACGATCGGCTTCGAGGAGAAGCCGACGCCCGAATCGGCGATCGAAACAATGCGGTCGTGGCAGGGGTTGGCGTCGACCAGTGGACTCCCGACGCGGCCGGAACATCCTCTCGTTGTGACCGATGCTCCGGATCGTCCGCAGCCGAAGCGCGATGTCAACGCTGGCCATGGAATGACGGTGACGGTCGGGCGCGTGCGACGCGACGCGGTGCTCGATCTGCGGATGGTTGCTCTTGGGCACAACACCATTCGTGGAGCGGCGGGCGGGTCCGTGCTGAATGCGGAGCTTCTCGCCTCTAACGGCGCTCTCGACTCCGCGTGATCGTCGTAAAGTTTGGCGGGACATCGGTCGGCGATGCGGAAGCAATCGAACGCACCGCCGAAATCGTCAAAGGCCGACTCGACCGACAACCCGTGGTGATCGTCTCGGCGCTTAGCGGGGCGACGAATTCTCTGTTGGCGATCGGAGAGCAATCCGCGAAAGGGCATCTCATCGGCGCGCTGCGTGGCGTTGAGACACTCAGGGACCGCCATTTTCAGCAGTGCGAAAACCTGCTGGGCACCTCGTCCGAAGCGTCAGAGGTGGCCGGGGAGATGAGCGCCACGTTCGACGAGCTTGCGAGCCTGGCCGAGGCATTGTCAGTGCTAGGTCACGCGACTCCGCGAAGCTTCGACGCGATCGCCGCATTCGGAGAGCAACTGTCTTCGCACCTCGTCGCGGCGTTCTTCAAGCTGCGCGGGATTCCCGCTGAGCACCTCGACGCACGGGACATCTTCGCGACCGACGACAATTTCATGGCGGCCGAGCCTCAGACCGATGCGATTGCCGCGGCCGCGAGGGACCTGGTGCAGCCTCTGATCCGGGAAGGAAAAGTGCCGGTGATGGGAGGTTTCATCGGCCGCACTTCCCGGGGAATCACCACGACACTCGGGCGGGGTGGATCGGATTACAGTGCTTCGCTGCTCGGAGCCGCGCTCCACGCTGAGGCGATAGAGATCTGGACCGATGTCGATGGGATGCTGACCGCGGATCCCCGGGTGGTCAAAGGATCCCGGCTGATCGAACAGATTCGATTCGACGAGGCGTCGGAGCTTGCGACGTTCGGCGCGAAGGTGCTGCATCCGAATACCATTGCCCCCGCGGTCCGCCTCGGCATTCCTGTCTACATCTACAACTCGCGAAACCCGAAGGGGAAGGGAACACGGATCACGTTCGACGCTCCCCGGCGCGCCGTGAGCGCGATAGCGGGCAAGGGCGGCATCACGGTAGTGAAGGTCGGCGCGGCCAAGATGTTGTTCGCGCGTGGATTTCTCCGGCGGGTGTTCGAGATCTTCGAGAAGAACGGGATTTCGGTCGATGTGGTTGCGACGTCGGAGGTCTCGGTATCGGTAACGGTCGACGAGCCGTCGGGACTGGAATCGCTGGTGGTCGAGCTCTCGCAGCTTGGTGATGTCTCGGTCGAACGCGACCGCGCCATCGTGGCCGTTGTTGGCGCCGCCATCAGCGAGGACACCGCATCGATGGGCCGTGCTATCGGCGCCCTCGACGGAATCAAGGTGCACATGATGTCGCTCAGCGCCACCGGAATAAATCTCACGATGATCGTAGACGGAGATCAGTTGAATCCGGTGATGGAGCGTCTGCACGATGCGTTCTTCACGCGAGGGAGCAAATGAGCGCACACAACGTTGCGGTGATCGGCGACGGCAAAATGGGCCAGGCTGTCAGGCAGCTGGCGGTCGCGAAGGGCTGGAAGGTCACCGCCATCATCGGCGAGCGGGAAAGCGCGGGTGGAAAGGGAATCAATGCGCGGTCGCTTGGAGAGCCAGGGGTTGCGGTGGAATTCACGCAGCCGGACGCGGCTGTTGGAAACGTGACGGCTTGCCTGCGTGCCGGCGTGCCGGTTGTCGTCGGGACGACGGGTTGGTACGACCAGCTACCGGAAGTGACACGCGTCGCGAAAGAGACGGGCACATCGCTGCTCTGGTCGCCAAATTTTTCACTTGGAGTCAACGTCCTCATCGAGCTCGCCCGTTATGCGGGCACCTTGATGCGGACCCTGGAGGATTTCGACGCGCACATCGTCGAAACACACCACGCCATGAAGAAGGACGCGCCTTCCGGCACTGCGATCGCCCTTGCCAAGGCAGCAAGCGATGCGCTGGAGCGGCCGATTCCGTCGACGAGCGTGAGAACGGGGTCGGTTCCTGGGACGCATGAGCTGATTTTCGACGCGGCGTTCGAGCAGCTGTCCCTCACCCACTTGGCTCGCGATCGACGCGTATTCGCTGAGGGGGCGCTGAAGGCCGCCGACTGGCTCATCGGCAAACACGGCGTCTTTACCATGCGCGACGTTCTCGAACTACCAGGGCGAAAGTCAGCTTAGGGAGGGGCGGTGAAACCGCGGGATAGCGCCTTCGTATTGAATGTCATGACACGGCGTCGCATTCAATTCGGAATCGTTGCTGCAGTCCTGTGTGCGGCGGGCTGCAGCGGCAATGGTGACTCGGACCCGGTTCCGGCGACTCTACCCGGGACTTACCTCTACGCCGCCAAGGGATCGACCTTCAAAAAGCCATGGGAATTCGACGTGAGGCTCGATCTTACGCCGGACCGGCACTTCACCCTCACGCTCGACAAGAATATCGACGGGAAAAGGGATCCCAGGGAAACCTCGGTCGGCGCGTACGCTGTTTCAGGCGACCACATTCTGCTGCGCGAAGTTCGTCCCCCGACGGGTGTATCCAAGGACGCGCATAAGCTGCTGATCAAGGCGGATTCCCTGATCGCGGAAGTTGGATGGACCAGTGAGTTGTTCCTTAAAGGAGTAGGCGCTCCCAACGTCGTCTTCGTAAAGCGGCGCGGCGGCTAGGGCCGGATTCGCTCTCCGCGGCGAGAGCCGCATACATTTAACAAATGAACTCGCAGCGTCTTTCCGGCTGTGGAACAGCGCTCGTCACGCCATTCACGAAATCCGGCGAGATCGACGAACGCTCGCTGCGGTCCTTTGTCGACTGGCAGATCGCCAGTGGTGTGCACTTCGTGGTCCCCTGCGGATCGACGGGCGAAGCCGCGACGATGACGATCGCCGAGCATCGACGCGTGGTCGAGATAACGGTCGAACAAACGGCCGGGCGCGTTTCTGTCGTTGCCGGAGCGGCATCGAACGACACCAAGAAAGCGATCGCGCTTTCGCGCGAGATGGAATCGGCCGGCGCGACGCACCTGCTGCACGCCTCGCCGATGTACAACAAGCCACCGCAGCGGGGAATAGTCGCGCACTTTCTGGCAATTGCGGATGCAGTTCAGACGCCGATCGTCGTGTACAATGTTCCTGCCCGCACCGCCAGCAACATCGAGGCGGCTACGACTCTCGAGCTGGCGGAACACGAGAACATCGTCGCGGTGAAAGAGGCGTCGGGGAATCTGGCGCAGGTCGGTGAGATCATCAGGCATCGGCCGGCCCGGTTTTCCGTTCTGTCCGGTGATGATCCCCTCACGCTCCAGATAATGGCTGATGGCGGTGATGGCGTCGTGTCCGTCACTTCCAACGCCACGCCGCAGCTCGTTGCTCAGCTGACGGAACTCTGCGCCGCGGGAGATTTCGGCGCTGCGCGTTCGGTTAACCATCGCCTCGCGGAGTGGACGGCCGCCGCGTTTGTCGAGTCGAATCCAATCCCGGTCAAGGCAGCGCTTGCTATGATGGGAAAGATGTCGAACGCTCTTCGCCTCCCGCTCGTTCCGCTCGCCGACAAATTCGAGCCGACCGTCCGCGCGGCGCTCGTGTCTGTCGGCGCCATTACCGCTTGAGCGTGTCCAGCACTCGGGAAATCGAGAAGCGCGTCGATGCGCTCGCTTCGACGCCCCCCGGCACGCAACTCCACGAGGATGCGCGAAGCGTCGTAAGACGGCTTCTCGATGCGCTGGAAGCTGGGACGGTCAGGGCGGCGGAGAAGGATCCGGCGACCGGAGAGTGGCGCGCCGTCCCGTGGGTGAAGCGAGGTATTCTCCTTGGCTTTCGCGTTGGCGGAATGATCGACATGTCGATCCGAATATCCAATGAGGACATTGCTCTCTGTTTTTTCGACAAGGATACATATCCGCCGCGATCGATGAGCCTGGCGGACGGCGTTCGAATCGTGCCGGGTGGATCGAGCATCAGGCGCGGCGCCTACGTCGCGAGCGGGGTCGTTTGCATGCCGCCCATGTACATAAACGTCGGTGCGTACGTCGGATCTGGCACGATGATCGACTCTCACGCTCTGGTTGGCTCGTGCGCCCAGGTTGGCGAGCGCGTCCATCTCAGCGCGGCGGCGCAGCTTGGCGGAGTGCTCGAGCCAGTGAACGCATCCCCGGTAGTAGTTGAAGATGATGTCGTGGTCGGCGGCAACTGCGGCATCTATGAAGGGACCGTCGTGCGCAGGCGGGCGGTGATCGGGGCCGGAGTCGTGCTTACGAGAGGTACACCGGTCTACGATCTCGAGCGACAGACGGTTCACCGCGCTGAGAACGGGAAACCGCTCGTCATCCCGGAGAACGCGGTCGTCGTCCCGGGCGCACGCGCGGTGAAGGGTGAATGGGGGCAGGCACAGGGGATTTCGCTACAGACTCCCGTCATCGTGAAATACCGGGACGAGAAAACCGACGCGGCGACGGCGCTCGAATCTTGGCTCCGCTGAAGGTGTCCGGCACGATTCGAGTGCCGGGCGACAAATCAATCTCCCACCGCTCGCTTATTCTTGCATCGCTGGCGGACGGCGAGTCGCGCATTCGCGGGATTCTCGACTCTGAAGACGTGCGTGCCACCGCTGAAGCACTTCGCTCCCTCGGAACCGCGATTCCGTCGCTGGCGAAAGAGATGGGAGTCAAAGGAGCCGGGCTCCGTGGACTTCGGCCCCCACGCCAAGCGCTCGACTGTCGCAACAGCGGCACGACCACCCGGCTCCTCGCCGGTGTGGTGGCCGCCAATCCGTTCTCGGCCCGCTTCGAGGGCGACGCGAGCCTGAGCAAACGCCCAATGAAACGCGTTGCGGAGCCGCTCACGTACATGGGTGCGGAGTTCGACTTCGAGCATGGCGATGGATTGCCGATGACGGTGCGCGGGGCGGACCTGAGAAGCATTGATTGGGATACTCAGGCGTCGAGCGCACAGGTGAAGAGCGCCATTCTGCTCGCCGGCCTCGTCGCGGGGGTCGAAGTGCGCGTGTCGGAGAAGTCCCGATCGCGCGATCACACCGAGCGAATGTTGGGCGCAATGGGCGCCGACGTGGTAATCGATGGAACCGAGATTTGCCTGAGGCCCGTGCGCCGGCTCGCTCCGATCGAGATGAACGTACCGGCCGATCCATCGTCGGCGGCGTTTTTTGTGGCGCTCGCATCGCTCGCTGGCGAAGGAGAGCTGACGCTGACTGATGTCCTGCTCAATCCGACGCGCACGGGCTTCCTTGAGGCGATGACGCGTATGGGCGCGCATGTCGACAAGACAGCGAGCGCGAGCAGCGGGGGAGAAGAGATCGGCTCGCTGCGCGTGCGACCTTCGCGACTCAGGAGCACGAGAATCAGCGAAGCAGAGGTTCCCGCACTCATCGACGAGCTTCCATTGCTCGCGTGCGTCGCGGCGGGTGCGGGTGTCGAGCTCGAGATCACCGGCGCGGCCGAGCTGCGGGTCAAGGAAAGCGACCGCATCAACGCGGTGGTGCAAAACCTTCGCGCAGTGGGGGCCGACGCGGAAGAGCTTCCCGATGGATTGCGCGTCCGCGCATCGCGCCGCGAGCTGGCTGGCAAGATCGATCCGAGGGGCGATCACCGCATCGCGATGGCTTTCGGTGTTCTGTCCGCGGCTTCCGGAAATCACATCACGGTAACGAACCCTGAATGTGTGGCGGTCTCCTATCCGCGGTTCTGGGAAGACCTTCGCCGAGTGTCGGCGTGACGCGACGCACATTTGTAATTGCGATCGATGGTCCAGCCGCGTCCGGGAAATCTTCGACCGCGCAGATGGTGGCGGAGAAGCTCGGCTATCTCCACGTTGACTCTGGCTCTCTTTATCGCGCTGCGACTGCGGCGATGCTGCGCGTGCAGAGCGATCCTTCGAAATGGACAGAGCGAGATGTTCTCGATGCGGCGCGACCCGTAGAGCTGCGCGCGGCCCGCACCTCGTTTTATCCGGTGCTCGATGGCCGCGCGATCGAAGACGAGATACGCGGAGCCGAGGTGACAGACAGTGTGTCGCGTGTCGCCAGGATGCCGCGGGTTCGCGAGTGGGTGAACGAGAAAGTTCGGGACGCGGCGAAATCGAGCGACGTCGTCGTCGATGGGCGCGATATGGGTACCGTGGTTTTCCCCGATGCCGATCTCAAGATCTTTCTGGTCGCCGACTCACGCGAGCGTGCGGCAAGGCGCCTGCGCCAGCGGGGCACGCCGGCTTCACAACAAATCCTCGACGACGAGACCATCCGGATCAATGAGCGGGACGCGCGTGACGCCCTCCAGACGGTTCCGGCCGCCGACGCGGTCATAATCGACACGACTGGTTTAACTCAACAGGAGCAAGTGGAACAGATTGTGACTCTATCTAAGCAGCGCTCGGGAGAGGGCCGGGCGCGGGGCTGAGGCCGGAGGACGTTCTCACGTGCGTCGTTTTACTGATCGTGGCGGGGTTGATTGGAGTGCATTCGAAAGCATGCGGCCGGGAGGTCTTCCAGATCGCCGGTTGAAGCCCGCGAGTGTGACGGTCGCGTTCAAGTGCGACGACGGCAGCGAAATGGCGATGGATCTTCCGGTTGGTGCGCTCGACGGGCTCTCGGACGAAGAGCTGATTCTGCTCCTGACCAGGGGCCTCTACAAATAGTTTGCGCTGGATCACGCAGCGCTCCGCAGCGTCCATAACTCGAGCACGCGTCACAAGTTGACCCGGCCGCGCTAACAACCTACATTTAAAGGCTTGATAAGAACGCACTCAACCCTTTAACCAGCAACATGATAGACTCCTCCAACCCAACACAAACCCAAACCGGCACGACGCTGACCGCGCGCGAAAAGCGCGATCTGCAGAAGGCGCAGCTGCGCCCGCTTGCCAACCTGAGACCCGAGCTTTACGACGAGGACGATTACTCGCAGGACGAGCTCGAGACAATGATGGAGATGTACAACGGGACGATGGCCTCGATCGAAGAAGGCGAAATCGTCAAGTCCCGTGTGCTCGATATCCGTGACAACATGGTCGTTCTCGACATCGGCTTTAAGTCTGAAGGAACGATCCCGCTCGAAGAGTTCAAGGATCTCCCCGACCTCAAGCCGGGAGATGAGGTCGAAGTTCTCCTCGAGCATCTCGAGGACCAGGAAGGATCCGTTGTCCTCTCGAAGAAGAAGGCCGACTTCATGCGTGTGTGGGAGCGCATCCGCGTCGCCTACGAGAACGATGAGCCTGTGCGTGGCGCCCTGATCAAGAAGATCAAAGGCGGCGTGGTCGTCGATCTCATGGGAGTCGATGCATTCCTCCCCGGATCTCAGATCGCGCTGCGTCGCGTCCCGAACGTCGACGAGCTGCTCGGTCAGACCTTCGACTTCAAGATCATCAAGCTCAATAAGCGCCGGCGCAACATCGTCGTCTCACGCCGAGTGATCCTCGAGCAGGAGCGGGCGGGCAAGCGCGAGAAGCTGATGAAGGAGCTGCAGAAGGACCAGGTCCGCAAAGGCGTGGTCAAGAACATCACCGACTTCGGTGCATTCATCGATCTCGGTGGGGTCGACGGTCTCCTCCATATCACCGATATGTCGTACGGCCGCATTCAGCATCCGTCCGAAATGGTGCACATCGGTCAGGAGCTGGAAGTCAAAGTTCTCGACATCGATTGGGATCGCGAGCGTATATCTCTTGGGCTAAAACAGCTTCAGAGCTATCCGTGGAAGGATGTCGCCGAGAAGTATCCAGTAGGCACGCGCGTGTCGGGCAAAGTTGTCTCGATCACGAACTACGGCGCGTTCATCGAGCTCGAGCCGGGCATCGAAGGACTCGTTCACATCAGCGAGATGAGCTGGACACGCAACGTGCGCCACCCGTCGAAGCTGGTGTCGATCGGCGAAGCGATCGAGGCGGTCGTGCTCAAGGTCGATCCGAATGAGGAGAAGATCTCGCTCGGCATGAAGCAGACGGAACAGGATCCTTGGATGATGCTCCCGGAGAAGTATCCGGTCGGCACGCGTCTCAACGGAAAAGTTCGCAACCTTACGAGCTTTGGTGCTTTCGTTGAGATCGAGCCGGGCATCGACGGACTGATCCACATCTCCGACATGTCGTGGACCAAGCGCGTGCAGCATCCTTCGGAAGTCGTAAAGAAGGGTGACTCGGTCGACGTCGTGATTCTGAATGTCGATGCCGAGAACAAGCGCATCTCGCTCGGACTGAAGCAGGCGACTGAGGATCCGTGGCTCCGTATCGGGGAGACTTATCCGGTCGGGACCGAGCTCAAGGGCAAAGTCGTGAGATTGATGGACAAGGGCGTGGTCGTAGATATCGGCAACGACATCGAAGGCTTCGTGCCGGTGAGCCAGCTCAATTTCGGCCAACCCGTGAACAGCCCGGCGGACATCGTCTACGAGACGATGAATCTCGATCTCAGGGTACTCGAGGTCGATCCGATTCATCGCCGCATCGTTCTGGCCGTAACCGGCATTCCGGCGGAGCAGCCGCCACGGCCCGAGACGCCGTCAAAGGTCATCCCGATGGAGTCCGACGATTACAACCTGTCGGATCCGATTCCGACGCCGCCTGACTCATTCGTGGAAGAGCCGGCGTAGGCATCTCGTAACTCGAAAAAATGGCTCGCTCCTTTTGGAGCGGGCCATTTTCTTTTCCGGCTTGCGGTACTCAGGATTCATTGCGTTGCACCCGACCGGCGTCTACGTTCGTCGTGCCACAACCACCTCGCGCCGCTGGAGCGACGGATGGACCTTCGTGAGCAGCTTCAACAGACGATTGGAAGCGTCTACGTCTTCGAGCGCGAGCTCGCGGGCGGCGGCATGGCTCGCATCTTCGTGGCCGAGGAGATAGAACTTGGTCGCAAAGTGGTGGTCAAGGTTCTCAGTGGCGAGATCGGCGCCAACCTCAGCGCCGAGCGCTTCGCTAAGGAAGTCAAGCTTGCAGCGTCGCTGCAACACCCAAATATCGTTCCGATCCTGAGAGCAGGCACGGCCGGCGATCTTCCGTACTACACGATGCCCTACATCACAGGGGAATCGTTGCGGAGTCGGGTGCAGCACTCTGGACCGCTCACCACCGCCGAGGCGATCTCGATACTGCACGATGTCGCGCGTGCGCTGGAGTTTGCCCACGCCGCTGGAATCGTTCACCGGGACATCAAACCAGAAAACGTGTTGCTGGCGGGTGATGCCGCCGTCGTCATCGACTTCGGAATAGCCAAAGCGCTGTCCGCGTCACGAACCGATACGAAAGACACGCTGCTGTCCGGCGGTGATCGGGGGACTTTGACTATCGCGGGCAGTCTCGTCGGCACTCCCGCCTACATGGCACCCGAGCAAGTCTCCGGCGATGCGATCGACGCCAGAACGGACATCTACGCCTGGGGAGTCCTCGCCTACGAACTTCTGGGAGGCGGCCATCCCTTCAAGGACAGGAATTCGGCGCAACAACTAATGGTCGCTCATATGACTGAGAGTCCGCGATCGCTCGCGCAGCGGGTACCGGCTTTGTCGTCCCCGATCGTGGCGCTGGTGACGCGCTGTCTGCAGAAGAATCCCGACGACCGGCCGCAGTCGGCCCGCGAAGTGCTCGACGCCCTCGCCACGGTGTCAGCTTCTCCCTTTGGAGAGTCGACGTTCGCTCGTCGGAGGATACAGATAATCGGTGTCGCGTTATTAGCCGCTCTCATGCTGGTCGCCTTTGTCGAACGACATAGCATTGCCAGTCTATTCGGAGCACAGCGGCCTGCCAGTTCCAGAACGCAGTCCCTGGCGGTGCTTCCTTTTTTCAACGTCGGCGGCGACACGGCGAACGCGTATTTCGCCGATGGGATTGCAGACGAGCTGACGAGCGAGTTTACCAAAGTGCCGGGATTACGTGTGGCATCGCGCACATCGGCGTTCGCGATGCGGTCGCGTGGCGATCTCGATGTTCGTGACATTGGCAAGCGTCTCGGCGTGAGCAGTGTGCTCGAAGGGACCGTACAGCGATCGTCGGGCAAGCTGCGAGTTACAGCACAGCTTACCAGCGCGGCGGACGGACTTACCCTGTGGAGTGATACCTACGAAAGAGAGAATAAAGAGATCTTTTCGGTCCAGGACGATATCACCCGCGCGATAATCGGAGCCCTGCGCCTCCGACTGACGGCCGGCGGCGGACAGACACAGAGTCCCGGAACGGAGGGCCCCGGTACCAGCAATCTCGAGGCTTACGATCTGTACTTGCGCGGACTCTATCTGGTGGAGCGACGCGGAAAAGGCGTTCGTCAGGCGGCGGACTACTTCACCCAGGCGATCGCGAAGGACACGAGCTTTGCGAAGGCCTATGCGGCGCTGAGCATGGCACTGGAGCTTCTGACGTATTTCACGCCCACGCCAGCTTATTCGGTCGAGGGAAAGGCGATCGCGGCCGCGAACCACGCGCTTGCGATCGATCCAAAGCTGGCCGAGCCGCACGCCGCCCTTGCGCT
>DASWBG010000278.1:0-9959 GCA_036390715.1 Gemmatimonadaceae bacterium | reverse complement strand
CGACATTCGAGCAACCGTCCGAAACTCCCGAGCCGCCTGAGGTCAAGCGAATCGAAGCGAGAGAGGTTGCGGTCTACACCACCGCCGACAAAACCAACTTCCGCATCTCTCCGACCGACAAGCTGACGTTCAAGCCAATGGGTCAGCCGCTCGAGACCCAGATCTGCGTCTTCGTAGATCCATCGAAGAGAGCCCAGACGTTCCTGGGAATCGGTGGTGCGCTAACGGATGCCTCCGCTGAGACGTACGCAAAACTTCCGGCGGCCAAGCAGCGTGAAATCATGGATGCCTACTTCGATCCCAACAAAGGCATCGGCTACACCTTGGGAAGAACCAACATTCACAGCTGCGATTTCTCATCCGGCAGCTACACCTACGTCAACGAAGGCGATAAGGAGCTCAAGTCATTCAACGTCGATCACGACAAGCAATTCCGCATTCCCTTCATTAAGAAGGCAATTGCCACCGCCGGCGGAAAACTCAATCTCTTCGGAAGCCCGTGGAGTCCACCAGCATTCATGAAGAGCAACAATGACATGCTACACGGTGGGAAACTGAAACCGGATTCTTATGCGTCCTGGGCCAACTACTACACGAAGTTCATCAAGGCGTACGAGCGGGAGGGAATTCCCATCTGGGGCATCAGCGTTCAGAACGAGCCCATGGCCACGCAGCGATGGGAGTCGTGCATCTACTCAGCGGATGACGAGCGAGACTTCCTGAAAAACCACCTCGGCCCCACGATGAAGAGGGAAGGGCTGGGCGACAAGAAGATCATCGCCTGGGATCACAACCGCGACCTCATCTACCAGAGAGTCAGTACCATTCTCGCCGACCCCAAAGCCGCCCAGTACGTGTGGGGCATTGGTTTTCACTGGTACGAGCCGTGGAGCGGTGGCGACCAGATGTTCGATAACGTCAAGCTCGTGCACGAGACCTTCCCGGATAAGCACCTGATCTTCACCGAAGGCTGCGTCGACTCTTTCAAGGCCGAGGATCTCCACAATTGGAGATTGGGAGAAGCGTACGGACGCTCGATGATCAACGATTTCAACGACGGTGCTGTCGGCTGGACGGACTGGAACGTATTGCTCGACGAACAGGGTGGACCGAATCACGTCCAGAACTTCTGCTTCGCGCCGGTTCACGCTGATACGAAAACGGGTGAGATCACCTACACGAACTCGTATTACTACATTGGACACTTTTCAAAGTTTGTCCGCCCGGGCGCACGGAAAATTGCCAGCGCACCGAGCAGAAGTGCGCTGCTTTCCACCGCTTTTGTGAATTCTGATGGAAAAGTGTCGGTGGTGGTAATGAACAAAACCGATCAGAAGATTTCCTATTTTCTCTGGCTGGACGGCAACGCCGCGGAGGTCAGCAGCTTACCCCGTTCGATTCAGACCCTCGTGTTCTGAGATTGGCTGCAGCACAGTTTTCGCACGATAGGCCAGCAAGCGAGCACACGATTAAAGGCGCAGCAAAGGAGCACTGATGACAAGACCGACGCTCGGCGGCCGGTTCACTTTTCCCGGCACATCATTAACAGTCAACCGCATAGGGTACGGAGCGATGCAGCTGGCCGGCCCCAACGCGTGGGGTCTGCCCAAGGATCCGGACGCCGCCGTCGCCGTCCTTCGCGAGGCCGTCGCATCCGGCGTGAATCATATCGACACCTCCGACTACTACGGCCCGCACGTCACCAATCAGATCATTCGGCAAGCGTTGCATCCATACCCGAAGGGTCTGGTGATCGTCACCAAGCTCGGGGGTCGGCGCCCACCTGACGGTTCGTGGCGGCCGGCCAACTCACCCGATGAACTGGTCGCCGGCGTCCACGACAATCTCCGCAACCTCGGCCTCGACGCGATCGACATCGTCAACTATCGAGTGATGGGGTCCGGTCTCAGCACGCAGGAAGGATCGGTCGCCAGGCAGGTGACAGCGCTCGCCGATCTTCAGCGGAAAGGACTCATCCGCCACATCGGGCTGAGCAACGCCACCGCAGCGCAGTTGGCCGAGGCGCAGGCGATCGCCGACATCGTGTGCGTGCAGAACAATTACAATCTCACTCATCGCCGCGACGACGCACTCATCGACGACCTTGTCCGGCAGAACATCGCGTACGTGCCGTTCTTTCCGCTCGGCGGATTCACGCCGCTGCAATCTTCAACGCTGTCGGCGGTCGCGGAGCAACTCGGTGCCACGCCGATGCAGGTCGCACTCGCCTGGCTCCTGCACCGTTCGCCCAACATCCTGTTGATCCCGGGCACATCGTCACTCGCCCACCTCCGCGAGAATCTGGCCGCGGGGCAGTTGACTCTGTCGGCGGAAACGTTGGCGGAGCTGGACGGGGTTGCCGGCGGAGCAGTGTCGGTGAGGCATTGATTCGCGCGTCCCACCGGCGCTGACGAATTCTCTTTAACCGCTAGCGAGAGTGATTCGCGGGACCCAGCGAAGCGGCGTAAGCGGCTACCGCGATCATATCGCCAACTGACAGCCGGGCGACTACGGCCTGCATGGGCTGCGAGGCGGGTGTAGATCGCGCGCCCGACTTGAACGCGAAGAGCTGGCGGACGATGTACGTGGGATAGCGTCCGGCAAGCGGCGGAATGAGACCTGTGCCGGTCAGATTTGCGCCGTGGCACGTGACGCACGCAGTGGTGGGTCCGTTTGGTCCGGTCGTCGCGATGGAGCGCCCACGCTTGATGCTCCCGCGTGGCACGTACGCGATGTAGGTCATGCCGTCGTCTCGGAGCTCATGACGCTCGAAATCGGGCGGACCTTCAACGATCCGGCCGCCGAGCGGCTCGGTTCCCACGCCGGGGATGCGCGCATAGACGAATCCCGCCTCGCGCACGCGTGGAACGCGCGCCACTTCGATCACTCGAGCTCGCGGCGTAAATCGGAGGCCCGAAAAGTAGCGCGCGGCCGAGTCGACCTCTGCTTCGGTCGCATTGATTGCAACGGTGTGCATGCTGTTGCCGGGAATCCAACCCGGCAAGGGGCTTCGTCGGACTGAATCGCGGAAGGCCGCCAGCTGTGCGATGATGTAGTCCGCGGGCAAACCGGCAAGCGTCGCGTTCTCAGGTCTTCCCATTCCATTCGGCAAATGGCAGTAGGCGCACGCAAAGAGGGTTGGTTTGCGGCCATGTGCGACAACATCCGGCATCGAGGGGTGTCCGCTCGGATGCCAGTCCGGAGGCGCGAACCGGTCGACGACCTGAGGCAGCGTGAATCGCGCGGCGCCGTTTGGAACCCGGTGCAACCGCGTGCTGTCGGCGACGGTGGGATCCACTGGGCCGCCGGGGAAAGCCCAACGTGGTACCTCGGAGGGATCCTGTGAGACGTCAAGAGCGACCGTGAAAAGACCAATGACCAACAGCAGTAACTTCATCGCAACCCATAAATGATGATGCGACTGTGTTGGGCCGCACCGGGCCAAACCACCGATTTCATCCCGGATGCAGCGCCGAGCAGCTGCCGTCCACCCGCGCTGTAAGCGATGATGCCGCCGCCGGTGGATTGGCCAGTGCTCGTTTGCCACAGCTGTTGGCCGCTGGCTGCATCGAGCGCATAAAGCTGTCCGCCCATGTCGGCCGCGAACACCACGCCGCCGGCAGTGGGTGTGACTCCAGCGAGGATGGGGCGGGGAGCCTCAAACTTCCAGCGCACACTCCCGTTCTCGGCATCGAACGCCGTGACCCAGCCTCTCGCGTTCGCGACCGGGGTCTGCACATCGGTGTTCTCGTTGCCGAGCCAGATTCCAGTGGTTGGCAGCGTGGTAGTGTCGCGCTTGAGCCTGACGCGCATGCACCAGTCGACCGCGCCGACGTACAACGAATTGGTCTGCGGGCTGTACGCGGCGCCGTTCCATTCGGATCCTCCTAGGAAACCCGGGCAGAACGTCGTAGTGGTGTCGCGCGACAATACCACGTCGGTGTTCATTCGCGTCGTCGTCGGCGTTTGCGAGAGCAGGGGCAGCGTCGATGTAACGTCGCCCGCGCGCCTGGAATTGATGCCCGTCAGACGCGATCGATCGACGATCGATAATAGTCCGTCCTTGTTTGCCGATGCGACGATCGCGCGTCCCGAGCGGGTGGTCGCCAGCGTGGGCGGGCTGTCGACATCCCAGTCGTGCATGTCGCGCTTGACCAACTGATTGTAACCGAGCATGCGGCCGTTGTCGGCGTCGAGGGCGATGACGGAGTTCGCGTAAAGGTTGTCCCCGGTACGCAGCTGGACATCGAAATCAGGCGCGGGGTTCCCGGCGGGAACGTACAGAATGCGATTCGCAGGATCGTAGGTGAATGAAGTCCAGAACGCGCCGCCGGAGATGGGCAACCTCGGATTAGTCCACGTCGCGCGTGCTGCTCCAGTCGACGGGACGACATCGAACTTCCAGACAACGTGTCCGTCGTTCGCGTTGAGCGCGTAGACGTGACCGGTGACACCGACCTGATCGCCGCCCGCGTTCCCGATGAAAACGAGCCCATTCGCGGCAATCGGCGCCATGGGATAGGAAACCCCAGGTCCATTGACGTCGAGCGCAATGTCCCAGATCACGTGACCATCAGCCGGGTCCATCGCCAACGCGTGCGCATCCGATGTCCCGCGAAACAATCGGCCGTTCGTGTAGGCGAACCCGCGGTGGACAGCGAGCCCGCTCGGCGATGCGCTGTGTCGAACTTGCTTCCACCTCTCAACGCAGCTCGCGCCGTCGATTGCGTACGAAATCGTGTCGGTGGTAAAGAACATCGTGCCGCCGACTACTATGGGTCCCGTCTGCAATGAGGTCACTTCGGGCAGCGTGTACGTACAGACCGACTTGAGTTGGGCGACGTTCGAACGGTTGATTTCCGCGAGAGGAGAAAAACGGTCGCCGGGCAGCGTGCGATTGTAGGAGGGCCAATCGCCTGCGGTACCTGTGATGCCCGGCGCATTCAGCGGGGCCGGCGGAGCGCACGCTACGAGGATGAGAATGCACACGATCGTTTCCAGCGCAAAATTCCTCTTCACGATGACCTCCTGTGCATCCGGACGGGTCCCCGCGTTTTTGCGGGCCATTCGGCATTAAGGCGTATTGTACGACATCGTGGTCGATCCCGCCTATCGCACGAGGAACCGTAGACAGACGGGACTAGGCAGCGTGATCCGCTGCGGCGTCGGCGTCAACCGGCCGGTCTCCTGATCGCGCGCGAACACAATGACCGAGTCGGACCGCTGATTGGCGACGAGCAGCCACCGACCGGTCGGATCCAGGCTGAAATTGCGTGGCCAGTCGCCCTCCGTGGAAACCACCTGGTCCAGCGTGAGCGCGCCGGTCGACGCCGCCACGGAAAACACAGCGATGCTGTTGTGCCCGCGGTTCGACACATACACCGTGCGCCCGGATGGCGCGACGTGGATGTCGGCCGGGTAATTCGTGCCGCTCCACCCGGATGGGATGGTCGAGTGGCTGTCTACCAGAGACAACGCTCCCCGCTCGGCGTCAAAGCGAAGCGTGGCCACCGTGGAATCGAGCTCGTTGGCGACGAACACGAGCGGCAGCGTTGTATGGAAGGCGATGTGCCGCGGGCCCGCGCCGGGCCGCATGACCGCGTCGCCGCCCTCGATGTGGCGGAGCGATTTGCCGTCGAGGTCGAGACGGTACACGAACACACGGTCCGCGCCCAAGTCCGCGGCGAGCGCGAAGCGGTTGGACGGATCGGTAACGATGCAGTGCGCATGCGGCGCCTCCTGGCGCTCTTTGTTCGGTCCGGCACCGGCGTGCCGCACGACACTCGTGGCCGCCGCGAGTGTTCCATCCCCCTCGATCGGTAGCAGAGCGATGCTGCCCGCGGAGTAGTTGGCGACGAGCACGACGCGACCGCCACGGTCCACGCTCACGTAGCATGGCGAGCCACCTTCTGACGGCTGCTCGTTGCGTCGGGTTAGCGCACCGGTGTCGCTCGCGATCGTGAAGGCGGTGACCGCACCCGTCGGCTTCCCGTTGTGCGTCTCGACTTCATTCACGGCGTAGAGGAAGCGGCCGTTGGGGTGCATGGCGAGGAACGATGGGTTCGCGCCGGCGTCCGCGGAGCCGACGCGCCCCAGTTTCCCGGATCGTCGATCCATGCGAAGTATGTAGACTCCTTCGCTCTTGGTTCCTTCGGTGTACGTCCCGACGTAAAGGAGCGTGTCGTCCGTCTGCGACTCCTCGCGCCGTCCGAGACTCGGCGCGCCACGCGCGCATGCGACGAGACCGACCGCCGCCGCGGCCAGAAAATCGCGCCGTGACGGCGCGCCTGAACTGCTCACGAACGCCGTGCGAAGGCCACGCTAATCAACGCACAAGAGCTCATTGCGTCCTTCAGCTAACTCCCTGCCCGGATCGACCAGCGATTCGCGCGTCGACTGAGAACATGCCGGCTCCGGTAAAGAAAAGAGCGATGCTCGCGCACAGAAGCATGAACTCGAGCTCGTAATGCGAGAAGCCGTTCTTCATCTGCACGAGAAGAATGGCGCCGAGCATATCGCACACAAAGGCGAGGGCGAGCGGACGAGTGAGAAAGCCCAATATGAGTGCAATGCTTCCAAAGCATTCGAGCACCGCGATCAGAGGCGCTACGACACCGGGGAGCGGCACACCCATATGGGTGAACGCGCCAGTGACGCCGGCGAACCCGAACCCGAACACCTTCTGATAGCCGTGGTTGAGGAACACTGCCCCCGCGGCGATTCGAAGCACCGCGAGCCCGAGGCTCACCTGACGAGGCGAAGGAGAACGAAAGAGTTGCATCGACCGATCCTCGGTTAAAGTTATGTTCGTAAAATCGAACGACTAATTGATCGCTTGTCGAGGACATCGACGAGATGGAGGAATCGCAGTCCTCTGTCGCCTTTGCCTGTCCGGTGAGACGTTTAGTGATGAGCGCGGCCCCCAGAATCCGTCCAGCGACGCCGACAGACGCCACGGCCATTGGCAAACTCGGCGCACTCCTCGTCCGCACGCACCACGAGTTCGACCCGAAGCGCTTCATCGCGGCAACGCCGCAGACCGCGCAGGGCTACGGCTCGTTCCTCGGGTCGCAGCTCGATGAGCCGAACATCATCATCCTTGTCGCCGATCGGGACGGCGACGTGGTTGGGTACGCCTACGCTGGCGTGGAGGGGACCGATTACATGTCGCTGCGCGGACCGGCGGGCGTGGTGTACGATATCGTCGTCGATCCCGCTTATCGCCGGCAAGGCATCGGTCGGATGCTGCTCGACGCGACGCTGGAGGCGCTCAAGGCGCGAGGTTCGCCCCGCGTTGTACTCTCGACGGCGGAGCGGAACGTCGCCGCGCAGCAGCTGTTCAATCGAGCTGGCTTCCGCCGCACGATGATCGAGATGACTCGAGAGCTAAACGACTAAGGCGTGAGCTCACGTGCAGCGAAATATTGACGCAACCGGTTCGAGTCGGCATTCGAGTCAGCGAGCGCGACGTAACCGTCGGGTCGTACGAGATATAAGGCCCCGTTCTGCAAGCCCGCGCGTCGCATTCCTGATTCCCATGTGAACACGTGAAGCGGAAGCCGACACTGGGCGCACTCTTCGCGCACTCCCTGCTTCAAATCACCATACACATGGACCTGCCACGCGAGCGACGTGAGAGGCGCGAAGTTGTCTTCGCCAGACGCCAGTTTGACCCAGGGTAGTCGATCGCCGCCGCGCACTCTTCCCGCCTTTCCACCGCTCAATGCGCTGTGTCGATAGTTGACCTGAGTTTGCGACACAGTCCTGAACAGAAACCGACGCATTGCCCTGATTCGAAAGAGCAGTGGCACCACGAGCGGAACGATCCGCTTGCGCACCACCTGTGCGAGAACGCCGCGCTTCGTCACGAACGCAAATCCGCGATCAGTAGTCGCGACAAGCCGCCGAGCGAAAGCAATCCGCTCCGGCTCACAGCTGTCGAGGAGCGTATCCCGCGCGCCCCCCTTCAAAACAGCGGCAAGCTTCCACGCCAGGTTCACCGCATCGCCAATTCCGGTGTTCATTCCCTGTCCACCGACTGGACTATGGACGTGTGCGGCATCGCCGAGCAGGAAGGCGCGTCCGTCGCGGAAATGATCCGCGACGCGATGGTGCACGCGATAGGTCGAAAACCAATTCACCTTCTCGATATTGAGTTTGAGGTGCTCCATGGCTTTGCCCTTTACGTCGTCGAAACTGAGGTTGCCGTGCTCGCCCGCCGGCAAATCGTGAACGGTTCCAACCAGACGCCAGTGTCGATCTCCTTTGAGAGCGAAGAGAAGGAGGAAATCGGCGTCTTCGATGTCGACGTGGATGTCGCCATGGACTGGCTCGCCCGTTCCCTCCACATCGGCAACATAGAAGAGACCGGTGTACGTTCCGCCCGGAAACCCGACACCGAGCTGCTGGCGAACGGTTGACGACGCTCCATCACAACCAGCGAGATACGCCGCCTCGCAAACTTCTTCGGAGCCGCTTGGCCGCCGCAGCGTCGCCGTCACACCGCTGTCGTGCTGCGAGAAGCGGAGCAATTCCGTTTGCCGCTCGACCCGAACGCCGAGCGCGGCCAATCGCTCGATCAGCAGTCGCTCGTGAGCGTCCTGCGGAAAGACGAGCGCGAAGGCGTATGGAGTCAGTCCTTCTCCCGTGCGCTGCAGAGGAACCCGTGCAGCTCGGTGCCCATTCACCCATAGATTGAGATTCTCAATCTTGACTCCGCCGGCGACGACTGCGTCGTCCAACCCAACCTGGTGATAGAACTCCAGCGTGCGCGCCTGCACGGCAAGCGCGCGGGAAGTGGTGCCCGCCTCCGCGGTCTTGTCGATGATTCGCACCTTGATACCGAGCCGCGTCAACCAGAGCGCGAGCACGAGGCCGGTCGGGCCGGCACCGGCGATCAGGATCTCAGTTGGGTTTATGGCGGTCATGTCAGCTATTCGAACAGAATGATCTGCCGTCCCTCGCGCAATGGCCGGCGTTGACCCTGCCATTCAAGCACGCCCGACAGCCCGCGCGGCAGCGTGATCTCGGCGCGCAGACCGTGCTGACCCTCGCGTACCAGTTGGACGTCGATGTCGCCGAGTGGGTGCGGCACGCGTCCATCGGCGCGACGAAGTGGGCCGAGCGCGGGAGCGATGCGCACCGTGCGGAATCCCGGACTCGATGGGCGCACGCCAAGCACGGTCGCGAGCAGGCCATAATTCGGGTGCGCGGACCACGCATGCGTGTCGGAGCGCGTGGGCTCAGGATTTTCCGGAGCCGATGTGAGGCCGAGCTTCAGCATCGCCTGCCATGGCGCGAGCCGTTCGATGTAGCGGTCGCCGAGCCCGGCCTTTCGTAGCGCTTCCAATACGTAGAAGCTGAAGTAGTAGGACGCCTGCGTGAGGGTCGTGTCGGCGAGGACGCGTTCCATGATCGCTCGCTGCGCCGCGATCGGCACCGCATCGGCGAGAATGGCGAGCACGTTGGTCTGCTGGCTGTACGCACTCGTCTCCGGCGCGTCGCGAAACAATCCCCGCGTCGAGTCCCAGGCGCGCGCGCGTACGGCGGCGCGCACGGCTTCAGCGCGCGCTATATAGTCGGCGGCGGCACCACGCATACCGATTCTCGCTTCGAGCTCCGCCGCGCGTTCCAACGCGTACACGTAGAGCAGGCTGATCGTGGTCGAGTGCCCATTGTCTGCGCCGGGTGGAACGCCGCGATCCCACCGCGGCGTCCAATCGACGTAATTCCAGTAAGGCATTGGGCCGAGCATGCCGGTCGAATCAACGTGGCGGTCGTACCAGTCGAGGATTCCGCGCACGCCGGCGAGGCGCCCGCGCACGAACGCGGGGTCATCCCGGTGCATGAAATAGTCGTGGACCATTGCGACGTAAATCAGGGAGAAGGGAGGGATGATCTGCGTCAACGCCGAGGGATAGCGACTTGCCGTTAGACCTTCCGGAATCCGCGAATAATCG
>DASWBG010000277.1:0-12884 GCA_036390715.1 Gemmatimonadaceae bacterium | reverse complement strand
CTACTTGGCCTGGTAATCGATCTGCCCTGCGACGAGCTCCGCGCCACCGAAGTCAATCAGCGCGAGCACGACGTAGTCTCCTGCGGCGAGATTGCCAGGCACATCGATCATTACTTTGCGCGTCGCGCCCGGCAGCGTCGGGAATTCCGGGATCGGGACTTCTGCCGCGAGCGAATTGTCGAGGCGGCGAAACTCCAGCCGCCCCTTGCCCAGCAGATGCATTCCGCCGGTGTTGTGGAAGCGCACCGAGATCTGACGCTTTGTTGCCGGTGGAACGCTCGAAACCGGCTTGACCGGAGTGGTCGACGAAGTCACGCGCGGAACGGGCACATCCTCGACCGCCATGTTCTCGATCGCGCCATCACGCGAAAGGCCAGGCGGTGCGACGTATACCTTCACGCCCGTCCGGAAGATGTACTGCAGTGAGTTTCCCTTCGTGGAGGCGCGTTGCGGCACTTCCTCGACGAAGAAGATGTCCCAGCACTCCTTCGTCAACGCAGTGTTCGGCTGAAGGGAAAGGCGGACGATACGCGTGCCGTGTGGCTCGACGCGGACCGATAGAGGCGAGACACCAAGCATCGCGCCGCACGAGGTACCGGTCGATCCGGCAGTCACGAACCTGTTGTCGCCGTTCTCGACGCGGTCCCAGTCCGAGCGGGTAATCGTCGCCTGCACGACCTTGTCGGACGTATTCGCCAACGAAAAGCTGGCGGCTACCCGATTCGTGCCGGCGGCGAAGATCGTGACCTCGAGTGGATCTACGAGCAGCTGCGCGGACGCGGACTGCGAGACCACCACTCCTATGACAGCGCAAAGGGCGAGTACGGTTCCCCGGACTCGCCCTCCGCGCTCAACGCCCGCCCTTTCGGACGAGCGAGAGCGAGAATTAAGCATCAGTTACGGAGCCGTCAGGGTGAATACGATCGGCAAGCTGTAGGTACCTGGAGCATTGCTTGCGCTCGTGAAGTCATTCGTCCAGCTCGTCTTGAAGAAGGCCTGCGCTGCCGTACCGTTCGTCGAGCTTCCGCTCGAGGCGAATGTCGCGTCGCTGGCTGTGATCGCTACAAAGGTGCCGTTGTTCGCGGTCGACCATGCAAGATCGCTGATCGGCTTCACACCAGAAAAACTGCCGGAGTAGGTCCAGCTCGCCGCGTTCTGTGATCGGATCTTCATCGTCCAGCTTCTGTTCGCCTTGATGGTGAAGCTCGGGCCATCGTTCGCGAGAACGTTGCCGGCAGCGACATCGTCAGCGGTCGGATTGGTCAAAGCGGTTGTCGTCGTGGTCATATCGAGCTTGACCAGTGCGCCAACGGTGACTGACGCGGTGTTCGTGGTGTTACACGAGCCAGCGTTGCCGCTGCACTGTGCCTTAGCCTGGCTTGCGCCGATGGCTGTTCCAAGCACCATCGCGGCCAATAGGGAACGGGTCGCTCTCATGTTCGATTCTCTCCAAGAAATTTGATGGTGCCGATGACGAGCCAGGGGCTCAAAACCGGTCCTTTCAAGCGGTTGGTCAAGCGGTTGGTAGCAGCTTTTTACTGTGCTGCGCTGTACCTATAAGACGAAAACGGACTGTCCCTGTAACCGGGTTTTCACCCTTATTTCAGAGACAAATCCGTTGACTTTTTCGTGCGCACTTTGCACGATCGCGTTGTGCTTTCTGCGAACGGCTTGAGGCCATCTACAAGGCCTCAACGAACCACTATGCTTGACTAATCAGTGAAAGGTTTTGTACATCCGCACCGCTTCGAGATTGCGTCGGGGTTTGTTCGGGTACGGGTCCTAACTCCTTGTTGGCGAAGATGATCGCAACGACTGCGCAGCTTCCGATTAGCTGGTAAGGAATCACCCCTCCTTGTCTTCGTACTGATCCTTGAGACTGGCGAT
The DNA here is from genome assembly GCA_036390715.1 of Gemmatimonadaceae bacterium. Taxonomy (GTDB): domain Bacteria; phylum Gemmatimonadota; class Gemmatimonadetes; order Gemmatimonadales; family Gemmatimonadaceae; genus UBA4720. The sequence continues at coordinate 10,997 of DASWBG010000277.1, read as the reverse complement.
GACATTCGGATCAGCGAGCGTCGTCACGTCGCCAAGCGCGCGTCCTTCGGCGATGTCACGCAGCAGTCGCCGCATGATTTTTCCCGAGCGTGTTTTTGGAAGATCGGCAGAGAACAAAATGTCGTCCGGACGCGCGAGCGCGCCGATTTTTTTCGCGACGAATTCCTTTAGCTCGTCGCGCAGCGCCGGACTTTGTTTGCTCTTGTCCCGAAGTGTGACGAACGCAGCGATTGCCTGGCCCTTGAGCTCGTGCGACTTGCCGACGACCGCTGCTTCGGCAACTGCTGGATGTTCGACGAGCGCCGACTCCACCTCCATCGTGCCGATACGATGGCCGGCGACGTTAAGCACATCATCCACTCTGCCCAGGATCCAGAAATATCCATCGCCGTCGCGCTTCGCGCCGTCGCCCGGGAAATACAGATCGGGACGCCCCGGCCATTTCGAGAAGTAGGTCTGGACATAGCGGGCATCGTCGCCCCAGATGGTGCGCAGCATGGATGGAAAAGGCTTGGTGAGCGCGAGCAATCCTCCACCGACATCGATGCGCTTACCGAGGGAATCGAGAAGATCCGCAGTGTAACCTGGCAGCGCTTTCGTCGCGCTTCCTGGTTTAGTGGATGTGATTCCGGGCAGCGGTGAGATTACGATCGCACCCGTCTCAGTCTGCCACCACGTATCCACGATCGGACAGCGACTGCCACCGATGTGCTCGCGGTACCACATCCAGGCTTCCGGATTGATAGGCTCGCCGACAGAGCCGAGGAGGCGAAGACGCGACAGATCGTGCCGGGCGGGATATTCGTCGCCCCACTTCATGAACGCGCGAATCGCTGTCGGCGCCGTGTAGAGGATCGTGACGCCATGCCGCTCACAGATGTCCCAGAAACGATCTTTCTCGGGCCAGTCGGGCGCACCTTCATACATGACGCACGTCGCGCCGTTGGCGAGCGGGCCATAGACGAGATACGAGTGCCCGGTCACCCAGCCGATGTCGGCCGTACACCAGAACACATCCTCGTCCTTGAGATCAAAGACCATTCTGGTCGTGGCTGACACTGCGGTGAGATAGCCGCCGGTCGTATGAACGATGCCCTTCGGCTTGCCCGTGGTCCCAGATGTGTAGAGGATGAACAGGACGTCTTCCGCATCCATCGTCTCCGGCTTGCAGCCGAGCGGCGCGTCGTGCATCAGTCGGTGCCACCAGTGATCCCGACCCTCTCGCATCTCAGCGAATGCTTCGTCCCCCGCGCCACCGGGGCGACGCTGCACCACCACCACGTGCTCGATCGACGGAGTCGTCTCCAACGCCTTGTCAGAGTTCCGCTTCAAGGGTATTACCTGGCCGCGGCGATAGCCGGCATCGGCCGTGATTAGAACCTTGACGTTGGAATCGTTGATCCGGTCGCTCAGCGATTCAGGAGAGAACCCGCCAAATACGACCGAGTGAATCGCGCCGATGCGAGCGCAAGCGAGCATCGAGATCGCCGCTTCTGGAATGAGCGGAAGGTAGATCGCCACGCGGTCCCCCTTTTGGACCCCCAGCTTCTTGAGGACGTTGGCGAACTTGGAGACCTCGCGGTAAAGATCCCAGTACGTGAGTGTCCGCCTGTCACCCGGCTCTCCTTCCCAGATAAGCGCCGCTTTGTTTCTCCGTGCTCCCCGCACATGCCGGTCGATGCAGTTGGCGGAGATGTTGAGTTTTCCTTCGGTAAACCATTTCGCGTAGGGAGGCTTCCAGTCGAGAACCTTCTTCCACGGCTTGATCCATTCCAACTCGTGCGCCTGGTCAGCCCAGAATTTCTCGGGGTCCTGCTCGGCTTTGGCATAGATGTCGGACGACGAGACGTTGGCCGTGCGTCTGAACTCCGTCGGAGCTTCGAACTTCCGGGTTTCCGTTAACAGAACGTCGATGTCAGTCATGGGGGCGAAATGGTTGGTCGTCGCCGTATTGGCGGAGTCGCAAGGATATAGCCTTTTGCGTCGCTCTCGCCAGAGTGGCAAGTTCTAGGCGAATGTCCTCTGCAACCCCTACCGGTGGATCGTCCCCCCCAATCGTCGAGGTGACGGAGCTCTCGCGCGACTTCGGATTCACGCGAGCCGTGGCCGGTGTCACGTTTTCGCTTGCCGCCGGCGAATGCCTGGCGGTCTTCGGGCCAAACGGTGCGGGCAAGACAACCCTCCTTCGCGTTCTCGCAGGTCTGCTCAAGCCGACGTCCGGGAGCGCGCGCGTCGCGGGCGTACAGCTCCCCAGCGGCCCGTTGGCCCGCTCGCGAGTCGGACTCATCTCCCACCAAACCATGCTTTACGAGGCGCTCTCGCCGCGGGAGAACGTTTCCTTCTCTGCCTGCCTGTATGGAATCCGCGATCCGCGCGGTCGCGTAGAAGACTCGCTGCGGCGCATGTCGATGTTGGAGCGAGCGGACGCTCCAGTCCGGTCGCTCAGCCGAGGCATGCAGCAACGGGTGTCGATTGCGCGGGCGATGGTGCATGCACCCCAGCTCGTGCTGGCCGACGAGCCATACAGCGGACTGGACGAAAGTGGCGCGCGTGCCCTCACCGTCCTCCTCCAGGAGCTGCGCTCTGCCGGCACCGCGATAATCATCGTGACGCACAATCTCGCCGAGGGACTCTCGCTGGCCACGCACGCCGCCGTGATGCAACACGGCAAGTTCGTGCGATACGATGCCGCTCACAGGCTCGATGCCAGCTCCTATGCAACCACCTACCGAGACTCACTGGTGCCAAGTGGCTGACATTCTCTTCAGTGCGTGGCTCATCGCCCGCAAGGATCTCTCGATTGAGTTCCGGACGCGCTCGGCGTTCTTCTCGGCGGTCACATTCGCGCTGCTCGGTCTTGTCATTTTTTACTACGCCTGGGATCCAACGGCTGTGACCGCCATGGACCTCGCACCCGGAGTGTTGTGGATCATCTTCACTTTCTCGGGACTGCTGGGACTCCATCGCTCGTTCGGTGTCGAAACCGCTGATCACGCGATCGACGGATTGCTGGCTTCTCCGGTGAGCAGGGAAGCGATTTTTCTGGGGAAAGCGATTGCGAATCTGATCTTTGTCGCCGCGGTTCAGGCGATTGCGATCCCCGCGCTGGCGCTTTTCTACAATCTCCGGATCGTGGAGGTTGCGGGTCCGCTAATCGCGATCGCGATTCTCGCTGCCATTGGGCTTGTTGCAGTTGGAACACTGTTCAGCGCGATGGCTGTCAACACCCGCCTGGCGGAGCTGTTGCTCCCGATGCTCGCGCTGCCGTTTTTCGTGCCGATCGTGATCGCGGCGGCGCAGGCGACGGCAAAACTTTTGAGCGGGAGGCCGGTCGTCGAGATCGGAGCGTGGCTCAAGCTGCTCCTCGCGTTCGATATCGTGTTCGTGGCGGCATGCACTCTGGCTTATCCGTTCACCGTCGAGGATTGAAAAACCAACTGAACGGGTGCCAGCGGTCAGTAGCATAGATGCCAGTGCTCAGTCACAACGCACCCGACCGCCCTCGGTCGCGTTTGAGGCACCGGCACTTGCTTGTACTCTGAGCTTGCTGGTGAAGTCCGGGCGCAGTGAACGGTCAGCTAATCACTCTGCCACTGACCGCTGACACCCGTTCATTTGCAGTTTCGAGCCCGGTGTTGCTTGCAGGCACACGAGTGCAGCGCCGCTTAAATTCATCATGAATGCACCTGACATCGACATGAGGATCTCCTGGCTTCCCACCGTCGCCGGCGCGGCGGTGCTTGGCACAGTCATTAGAGCGGCGTTCTTCACCCCGCTCGAGGCGAAGCAGGGCGCGGCACAAAAGATTTTCTACATTCACGTTCCGTCTGCGTGGGTCGCGTTTCTCGCCTTCTTTCTCGTCGCGGTCGCCAGCGGCGTCTACTTGTGGATCCGTGACCCACGCCTCGACCGCTTCGCCGAGAGCTCGGCGGAAGTCGGAGTAGTCTTCACGACCGTAGTGCTGATCACCGGTCCGCTCTGGGCGAAACCGATCTGGGGGACGTACTGGGCATGGTGGGATGTACGCCTCGTCTCGACTCTGTTTCTCTGGTTCATCTATGTCTCGTATATCGTTCTGCGCGGCGCAGTGGAGTCGCCCGCGCTTCGCGCACGGTATTCGGCGGTGCTCGGCATCCTTGGAGCGCTCCTGATCCCATTCATCCACCTGAGCGTTTACCTCTTCGCGACGATGCACCCGATGCCCATTGTGGGAAAGCCGAGCGCGCCGTCACTTCCAATTGAGATGCTGATGACTCTTCTGCTATCGCTGGTGTCGTTCACGCTTCTCTATTTCGCGTTCGTCCGTTCGCGCTACCGCTACGCCGGCGAGCGTGATGCGGCTGCCGCAAGAAAGGAACACAATGCCTGAAACGTCCGCGTACTATCACCTCGCCTATACGATTGCGCTCGGTATCTACGCGACCTACGGGCTGAGCCTCTATCTGCGTCGAAAGCGGGTGCGAGCGAAATAATGACGGTCAAACTGTTCGCGGCAGCCTCGATTCCGACGGAGGTTTCCGATCCGCTCAACGCGCGCATTCTCGCAGTATCGGAGGATCGCATCGCGGGCTTCGTCGATGAGCCGTTCGCCGCGATCGCAACCGCGGCGGAGCTCCCGGAGGACGTCGTAATCGAGCGACTGCGCGCAATGCTTTCCGCTGGAGTAATCAGGCGCATCAGGCAGACTCTGATGGCGACGAATCTCGCACCTGGCGCGCTCGTCGCGTGGCGCGTTGCTCCCGACAAGCTCGACTCCGCTTTCAACTATATGGTGAAGGAAGATCCGTTTTCGGGTCACGTCGTGATTCGATCGACCGACGCTGAGACGCCGGGCTCTGTCTACCGATTGTGGACGACGCTTAAAGTGCCGCAGGGATTCTCTATGCAGCGTCACTGCGAGTTTCTGGCTGGGAAGGTCGGAGCGGTTGCTTTCCGCATCATGCCCGCGAAGCGCCTCTTCGCGCTGGGCGTCGGGCACGTGCGTCGTCGCGGCATGGAGCCAGGTTCGCGAAGCGATGAGCCCGGACGCGTCCTCGACACCAACGTCGTCGAGCTTACCCCGCTCGAGTGGCGCGTGCTCACTGCGCTCAAGCGCGAATTCACAATCGACGAGATCACGCCGAATCCGTGGCGTCAACGCGCCGAAGAGGCGGGCCTGACAGTGGACGAATTCATTCGGATCGCCGGCTCGTTGAGCGCTCGTGAGGTGATCGGGCGATTCTCGACTTTCCTCGAGCATGTGAAGCCATCTGCCGCTGGAGAGCGGGTGACGCGGTACAACGCCCTCTTTCACTGGCGGGTTCCGGCCGGCAGGGAGATCGAGGCCGGACGAGAGATCGGCCGCCATCACATCCTGACCCACGCCTATTGGCGCGAAGGCGGACCGGAGTTTGCGAACGTCAACGTGATGGCGGTCGCGCACGGCACCGACAAACAACTCGTGCTGGAGCACAAGGCCGCGATCGACAAGCATCTCGAGGAGGCCGGCATTCCGGCCTCGTACACAAACGTGTTCTGGGGCGGACGAAGCGAGATCAAGCCGTCCGAGATTTCTCCCGTGGAGTACGAGGCCTGGGCAAAGCGCGCCGGCTTGATTGCGAAAACGGGAACGGCGTAGCGGTGGCAGAAGGAAAGATCTTCCTCGTCGGTGCTGGTCCCGGTGATCCCGGTCTCATCACGGTAAGAGGGAAGCAGCTCATCGACTCGGCTGATGCCGTCGTGTACGACGCGCTCGCCAATTCCGCGCTGCTCCCCCCGGGCGCGAGAACGACTGGAAGGCCCGAGCTCTATTACGTCGGCAAGCGCGGCGGGACGAAGGACTCGGTGACCCAGGAAGAGATCAACACTCTGCTAGTGAAGCTCGCGCGCGAAGGAAAGCGTGTCGTGCGTCTCAAGGGTGGTGATCCGTTCGTGTTCGGCCGCGGCAGCGAAGAGGCGCAGGCGATAAACGACGCCTCGGTTCCGTTCGAGGTAGTTCCAGGAATAACGGCCGGCATCGCAGCGCCCGCGTACGCGGGCATTCCAGTGACGCACCGGGCACTGGCGACATCTGTAACTTTTGTGACCGGCCACGAAGATCCGGCGAAGCCGAGCACCCAGACCAACTGGACCGCCCTCGCGAAGTCGGGCGGGACGATCGTTCTGTACATGGGAGTGAAGACTCTCGCCAGCATCGCCGATACCCTAATCAAGGGCGGAATGCCCGGCGACATCCCGGCCGCCGCGATCCAATGGGGAACGCATCCCAAACAACGCACCGTCGTGGCAACGCTCGAAACTCTGGCCGCGAAGGCAATCGAACAGGACATCACGGCGCCTGTGATCACGGTAATCGGCTGGTCAGTCGTGCTGCGCGACGAGCTGAATTGGTTCGAGCGGCGGCCGTTGTTCGGAAAGCGAATCGTCGTAACACGTGCATCGCAGCAAGCGCCCGCGCTGACCGAGAAGCTCAGCGAGCTGGGCGCCGACGTGATAGAGATGCCGGCGACGCAGATCGCGCGGCTGGACCTCGCCCCGCTGCGCGCGGAGATCGGCCAATTGTCGCTCTACGACTGGCTGATCTTTACCAGCCAGAACGCGATCGCGATTTTCTGGGAGCAGCTCCTTGGCGAAGGCAAGGACGCGCGCGCGCTGGCCGGACTCAAGGTTGCCGCCGTTGGTCCCGCGACGGCAGGCGCTCTGCTCGAGCACGGGATCACCGTCGATGTGATCCCGAATCGCTTCGTCGCCGAAGGACTGCTGGAGAACATGAGAGGGCGCGATGATGTCGCCGGCAAGAGGGTGCTTTATGTGACCGCCGAAGGTGCGCGCGACGTGTTAAAGCAGGGTCTGAAGGAAATCGGCGCCAATGTCACGGTGATCGAGGCCTACCGTTCGATCCTGGATGGCGAGGGCGCGGAAAAGCTCGCGCGAGCCATCGAAGCGGGAAGGGTGGATCTCGTCACCTTCACCTCGGGCTCGGCGGTGAGAGGATACATCGATGCCGTTGGAGAGGATCTGGCGCTCAGAGTTCCTGCCGCGTCCATCGGAGCGCAGACATCCGAGGCGCTACGCGAAGCGGGAATCGAAGTGAAGGTGGAAGCAAAGGAAGCGACGCTCGACGGTCTCGTATCCGGGGTTCTTGGTGCCCTCTAAGCAGGTGATCGATCCTGACGTCGTGAGAATTGGGACGCGAGCTTCCGAGCTTGCGCTGCGGCAGGCGCGACTCGTCGAGAGTGCGCTGCTCGCGCGTGGCATCACGTCCGCGCTCGTCACATTCAAAACCACCGGCGACAAGAAGCTCGACCAACCGCTCACGGAGATCGGCGCGAAGGGTCTATTCACACGGGAGCTCGAGGTCGCACTCACGAAGAACAAGATCGACTGCGCGGTCCACTCGCTGAAAGACCTGCCGACCGAATCTCCCGATGGTCTCGAGGTCGTCGCGCAACTGGAGCGGGAAGACCCGCGCGACGTGCTCGTAGTCAACCGGCAGACGGGAGCGGAGAATCTGGATGATTTACCGGCGGGATCGCGCGTGGGGACATCCAGTCTTCGCCGCCGCTCGCAGCTCCTGGCCCGCAGACCTGATCTGGAGGTCGCCGAGCTGCGCGGAAACGTTCCCACGCGGCTCGGTAAGGTCGAGAACGGAACCGTCCACGCGGCTATTCTCGCAGCGGCAGGGTTGATCCGCCTCGAGGTTGAGCGACGCATAACCATGTTCCTGGAGCCGCCCGAGTGGCTGCCGGCCGCTGGTCAAGGCGCAATCGCGATCCAGATCAGGAGCGACGACGCAAGAATGAGAGATCTCCTGCAGCCGCTCGATCACGGGCCGACGTCGACCGCGACGCGCGCCGAGCGCGCTTTCCTGGCGGCACTCGACGGCGGATGCCAGGTTCCGATCGGCGCGCTGGTGAGCGACGTCGGCGGCACGCCTACATTATATGGTATGCTCGCGGATCTGAGTGGCCGTCACATCGTGCGCGGCTCCCGCGTGCTCGACATGCGCTCACCGGAATCAACCGGCGAGGCGCTCGCCGCCGAAATCCGGTCCCGCGGAGGCAGCAGTCTCCTCGTGGAGCTTCGTCAGCTATCCAAACTTCCCGCTCCGCAACCGGAGTAAGAGTGTCCAGCTTCCCGCAGTATCGTCCGCGCCGCCTGCGCCGGACCGCCGCGCTACGGAACCTCGTCCGCGAGACATACCTCGCGCCGTCGCAGCTTGTCCTTCCCGTCTTCGTGCGCGACGGAAAAAAACTTCGGCGCCCCGTCGGATCGATGCCAGGCGTAAATCAGACATCGGTCGATGAGATGCTGCGTGACGCTGAGGCGGCGGCGAAGGCGAAAGTCGGTGGAATCATTCTCTTTGGCGTGCCCGAAACGAAAGACGCGACCGGCTCGTCGGCGTGGGACGAAAAGGGCGCGGTACAATTGGGAGTGAGCGCGCTTAAGAAAGAGATCCCGGAGCTGGTCGTCATTACCGACGTCTGCATGTGCGAGTACACCGATCATGGCCATTGCGGGGTCCTGAAGAACGGGGAAGTCGACAACGACGCGACCCTCGAGCTGCTGTCGCGGGCAGCGCTGTCGCACGCTCGCGCGGGGGCGGATATCGTCGCACCGAGCGATATGATGGACGGCAGAGTGCAGGCGATCCGAGCCTCGCTGGACGATTCCGGCTTTTCGGACGTCGCCATCCTCAGCTATGCCGCGAAGTATGCCTCGGCGTATTACGGTCCCTTTCGCGAAGCGGCAGAGTCAGCGCCGCAGTCTGGCGACCGCCGCGGCTATCAGATGGATCCAGCCAACGCACAGGAAGCCATGCGTGAGGTACTCGCCGACATCGAGGAGGGCGCAGACGCGGTGATGGTGAAGCCGGCCGGACCGTACCTGGATATCGTTTCGCGGGTAAAGGCGGAGACGGGCTATCCGGTCGCCGCTTATCAGGTGAGCGGAGAATACGCGATGATCAGCGCCGCGGCCGATCGCGGTTGGATCGAGAAGGATCGGGTCATGATGGAGTCGCTGCTGGGTATTCGTCGGGCCGGCGCGGATTTCATCGTCACCTACTTCGCCACCGAAGCCGCGAAGCGGCTCTAGTTCGCCGCTGAAACTTGACGGTAACCAAACCGTAGGTTAATTAGACGGTTGGCTAATTAACTAACTAATCATGAACGACGTTTTTCGTGCCCTATCCGATCCTACCCGGAGAGAGATTCTCGAGCTTTTGCGTTTGGGACCCCGTACGTCCGGCGAGATCGCGGACAAGTTCAGCACCAGCTGGGCAACTATCTCGCGCCACTTGAGCGTGCTCAAGGACGCGGAGCTGATTCTGGCCGAGCGAAATGGACAACACGTCGTGTATGAGCTGAACACAACGGTATTTCAGGATGTAGTCGAACATCTCATCAAGTGGCTTGGCCCGCGGAGACCAAATGCGTAAATGGATTCCATTACTCATCGTCGTCGTTGCATTCATTGCGTCAGCAGTCGTGTATCCGAGACTTCCAGAGACTGTTCCGACGCACTGGAGTATCGACGGACAGCCCAATGGATGGAGCAGCCGGCTCTGGGGCGCGTGGATGATTCCGCTTTTCCTGATTGGAATGTTGGCGCTATTTCGATTCCTACCGGTGATCGATCCTCGCGGCAAGAACTACACGAAATTTGGCGGCACCTTCGAAGGGATCATTGTTTCACTGATGCTGTTCATGCTAGGCCTGCATATCATCGTCCTGCGCGCCGCGCTCGGTTACAACGTCGGGATGAGGCGGGTGCTTCCGATTGGGGTCGGGGCGCTCTTCATAGTGATTGGCAACCTGCTTCCGCGCGCTCGACCCAACTGGTTCATCGGGCTGCGTACACCATGGACGTTGTCGAGTGATCGAGTCTGGGAAAAAACGCATCGCTTCGGCGGTCGTGTCTTCGTCGCCGGAGGAATTCTTATGGTGCTCGCCGCTTTCGTCTCGGCGCAATGGGCGCATGTTGTGCTCTTTGCGGTAATCCTCACCTGCAGCGCTGGAGTGATGGTTTATTCCTATCTCGAATGGAGGCGTGAGCAGCCTCCGACCGGCGCCGCTGGCTAGACCTCACCTGCCTGCTCAGGTACCCATGAAATCCATCAGCTGTTTCCTTCTTTCGCTGCTGTTCCTCGCGTTGGCGGGTATTCCGGCCCGGGGGCAAAACACTGCTCTTCCGACTGCAATCGACACGGTTCCCCCAAAGACAGTGATCGAAACGCAGTTCTCAATTCAAAGCGGGACTCTGACTCTCCCGGGCACTCTCACGCTGCCAGCAAAACACCGCCGCCAGATTCCAGTCGCGCTCATCGTGGCCGGTTCCGGACCAACGGACCGAAATGGAAATTCCGCGGGAGCGTTGCGCGCGCAGAACAATTCCAATCTCTACGCCATTCTCGCCTGGCAGCTGGCCAGTGCGGGCATCGCGTCAGTGCGCTACGACAAGCGAGTGCTCGGCGAAAATCTTCAGAAAGTCGATCTGCCTTCGATCACCATCGACGATTTCGTCGCCGATGCGATTGCCGGCTCGAGGATGCTCGTCGCCGATCCGAGGTTCTCGAAAATCATCCTGATCGGACATAGCGAGGGTGCCGAGCTGGTTCTGCAGGCGCTGAATCGCGGGGCACCAGCGGCTGGAATAGTGATGATGTCTGGAGCGGGCAGGCCAATCGTGCCGGTGTTACGAGAGCAGATCTCCAAACAGCTGCCACCCGCCGAGATCGCGAAATGGGACTCGGCATTCGCCCGCTACCTGCGCGGCGAGGATCCGGGAGATGTGCACCCGGGCCTCAGACCGTTGTTGCAGCCGGCAAATCGCCGCTTCATGCAAAGCTGGGTGAAGTACGACCCGGCCGCGGAGATCGCCAAAGTCAAAGTTCCAGTGTTGATAATTCAGGGTGGACACGACATTCAGATCAGCGAGTCCGACGCACGCGCGCTCAAGGCTGCGCACCCCGCCTCAATGCTGGTGGTGATTCCGGCCGCCAATCACGTTTTTAGAGC
>DASWBG010000276.1:0-2786 GCA_036390715.1 Gemmatimonadaceae bacterium | reverse complement strand
CTGACGCCCGGACGGCGGGTGACGGAACGAATCGTGTCGGGTGTCATATCACGGGGAGACTATCACCACGTCGCGGTTCCGTCCACCAGTGAGAAACGATAATTTTACACGCTTGCCCAATTCAAAAAAGCTAAGATGACTCTGCGCGCCCGCCTCGGGTGGGGCTTGTTCGCGATCGCGCTGGTGCTGATCGTCCCGTTGCTCCTGTCGCTCAAATCCCTCGAGCACCTGTACGAGACGAGCCGGTTGCTGCGTGACCGCGAATTCGCGGCCTCACTCCTTCTCGGATCATTCCGCGAGCGAACGGATGATGCCCGCCGAGCGGAAGATGCGCTCCTGTTCATCCACGATCAGAAGAGCGAGGCCCGCATGCAGAGCGAGATCGACGGGCTCGTATCACTGACCGATTCACTCGACCGATACCGCCTCGACCTTTCGGCATCGCAGATCCGAGCGTCCCTGGACGCACTCCGTTCGGCCGCGCGCGAGGAGTACGAACAGGCCGCCGCTGGCAGAGGCACCGTCGCGGAGATGATATCGCAACAACGCACGCGCCCTGCGATCGCATCGGTCGACAGCTCACTCGGCGCTAGCGCGACGGCGCTTCGTAATAGCACCCGGCAGCGGGTCGCCGACGCGACTAACGAGACGTTCAACGCGGAGAGGCTGGTGGCAGGCGCTCTACCCATAGCGCTCCTGCTCGCGCTGTTGATCGGTATCTGGTTGATGAGGTCAATCAGCCGGCCGGTGTACGAGCTCGAGCGGGGCATGCAGGCAATCTCCTCGGGAGATCTCAGATACCAGCTGGATCTGGCGCCGAATCCCAGGACCGAGTTCGGCCGGGTGGCCGCGAGCTATCATGCCATGGCGAGTCAGCTCGCCGATCTCGAGCGCCTCCGAGCCGAGTTCGTGGGAGTCGCTTCGCACGAGCTCAAGACGCCGATCAACGTCATCATTGGATACCTCGAGCTCCTCCAGGAAGGGATTTTTGGGGAGCTTACGCCCAAGCAGAAGGAAATTCTTTACACAATTGCTAAACAGGCAAACGGTCTCACGAGATTGGTCAAGCGTCTTCTCGACATAAGCCGCTTCGAGGCAAGCGGCGGGAAGCTCGAATTGCGGCACGTCGACCTTGAGCGGTTGCTCCATACACTCGAGAGCTCGTTCTCGGTCCTCGCCAAGCAGCGGGATATCGCCTTCTCCGTTGACCACGGGGCGCGGCTGCCGTCCAAAGTGTACTGGGACGAAGACCGCATTAACGAGGTGCTCGGGAACCTCATCTCCAACGCCTTCAAATTCACGCCACGTGGAGGAAGGGTCGCGCTCTCCGTCGCCCCCGCCGATGGAAACGTCGTCATCACCGTAGCTGACACGGGGGCTGGCATATCCCCGGCGCAGCTCCCTCACATTTTTGACAAGTTTTATCAGGCGGATAACCAGGCTCAGGCCGCTTCCAAGGGCACCGGCTTAGGCCTGGCGATTGCGAAAGAAATCGTTGAAGCCCACGGTGGCCACACAACGGTCGAAAGCAGGGTCGGCAAGGGCACGACGTTCGTCGTTACACTCCCGATCGAAGCACCGGGCGCGAAGAGGCGGCCTGAGACTACACCACCCGAGTCTGCACCAAAGGTTGAGGCCGGAGTATGAGGAAAGCTCTTCGAATCGTGATTCCATTGCTGGGGTTGGCGGCCTGCGCGCACTTGCAAGCGATCGTCCGGCCGGTCCAGAGGGATTGGGATCGGACCTTATCCTACGCGCGTGGGGACGTCGCGGCGGGCGACTATGACGCGGCACGCCAGATTCTCGACGAGTTCCAGCGGACGCACCCTGGCACACGCGAGGCCCGGGAGATCGCGTTCTGGAAGGCCGCGTACCTCATCGATCCGGCGAATGAGCACGGGTCACTATCCGGTGGAATAGCGGCGCTCGACGCGTATCTCGCCGACAGCTCAGCAGGATTGTACCGTGACCAGGCTACCGTCCTCCGTCGGACAGCGGCTGTCGCGGCCGGGCTGGCGAACGCGAGCGCTACAACTGCTACGGCTGACTCTCTAACGGCGACAGCCGTGAAGGACACTGTGATCGTCGGCAGCAAGTCGAGGGACGAACAGATTGCGCTACTCAAGGATCAATTGGCCAAGAGCAAGGACGAGCTCGCCAAGGTCAACGCCGAGCTCGATCGTATCAAGAAGCGCCTCGCAAATCCAAGTAACTAGCCGGCCGAGCGACCGACTCAGCCGACTCTGAACAAATCGAGCGAGCGCGAGTAGCGGGCGCTAAGTACTTTCCGGATTCCCGCGTTCTCCCTGGTCGTGAGGTCGGGATCACGATCCAGAATTCTCTCGGCAGCGGCGCGGGCCTCGATGTTCAGTTCCTCGTCCCGGACGGGATCGGCAACACGGAAGGTTGCCTCCCCGCTCTGTTCTTCGCCAAACAGATTGCCCAGTCCTCGCAGCCGAAGATCGGCGCGGGCGATCTCGAAGCCATCGTCGGTCTCAACGAAAATCCGCAGGCGCTCCGCTGCTTCGTCTCCGACGCTGCCGAGCAGTATGCAGTAGGACGCTTCCGCGCCGCGGCCCACGCGGCCCCTAAGCTGATGGAGCTGAGACAGTCCGAATCGCTCCGGGTGCTCGATCAGCATCACCGTGGCATTCGGCACATCGATTCCCCCCTCGATCACAGTGGTCGACACGAGCACGTCGATCTTTCCATCGCGGAACGCGCGCATAATCGCCTCCCGCTCCTCAGCCGGAACGCGTCCATGAATCAGGGCAACGACTCTGCCC
>DASWBG010000275.1:0-4649 GCA_036390715.1 Gemmatimonadaceae bacterium | reverse complement strand
CTCGACACGACGAAGCTGCTGGTGCAGGACGGTGGTGTGGCGCCGCCGGAGCTTCCGCCGGCGATCGCGCTCGAGGCGGTTGCTGACAGACAGGCGCTCGCTGTTGGTGATACTGCAAAGATCACGATGACACTCTACAATCGTGGACGCGTACCGGTGCACATCGAGAGTGGAACCATCCATTTCCCCCCGATACTTTTGCCGGACTCCAGCTATCGATGGACTCAATCTTTTGTCGGCGCGGAGATAAGCCAGCCCTGGTGGCTCGCTGAACCCCGCAATGGGGATTTGTTCACCCCGCGCATCAACGGAACGTCGGAAGATGAGAGGGAACGACAGAAGTGGGCGCACGTGACGGTTTCAACGCCCACGCAGGGCACGCTTTCCGATGTTGCTGCTCCAATTGTGTATCACTACGTAGATCGCGTTCGCGGCGATGTTCAACTCCCCCTTATCGTGGCGCCCGGAATCTCGATCACTCTCGATCAGGCAACGGACATGATTCGGGCAAACGTCCCGACCAATCAGCTGATCAAGGCGACGCTGCGTTCCGCGCTGAGCGACATGGCGCCAGTGACTGTTAGTCTCGCGCTGCCGCGTGGACTTTCCGCTGACTCAGTGACTCGCACCATTGTCATGGCGCCAGGCGCGATGCGAGCGCTCACTTTCAGAGTAAGAGGAGCGCTCCCGCGGGGAACGCACCAGATCACCGCTACGGCAACCACGAAGGGTAGATCGTATCAGACCGGGTACATCCCGATTGAGTATCCGCACATCAACCCACAGCGGATCTATCGACCTTCAACGATCAGCGTCAACGCCGTCGACGTGGTTCTCCCTGCGCTGCTCAGAGTCGCGTACGTCCCTGGCGTCGGAGACAACGTCGCACCTGTGCTGCAGCAGCTCGGAGTCCCGCTCACGATCGTAAATGCTGACGACCTTCCGCAAACTGACCTGAGCCGGTTTACCGCAGTCGTCGTAGGGCCGCGCGCGTACCAGGCTAGTCAGACACTTGAAGGCAACAATGAGTACCTGCTCGCATACGTGCGCAACGGCGGTCGTCTCGTCGTTCAGTACGGGCAAGGCGAGATGCAGCAACCTGGCATCATGCCCTATCCGATCACTCTGAAGCAGCCGGCAGAGCGCGTCACTGATGAGACCGCGCCGGTCACATTCACTGATCCTCAGTCGCCGTTGCTCAACGCACCGAACAAGATCACTCAGAATGACTTCAACGGCTGGGTGCAGGAGCGAGCGTCGTACATGCCTTCGACCTTCGATTCGCACTACCGAACGATGCTCGCGATGAGCGATCCGGGGGAGCAACCGAATCGTGCCGCCATTCTCGCGGCGAGGTACGGGCGCGGGACCTACATCTACGTTCCTCTCGCGCTCTTTCGCCAGCTTCCCGCCGGCGTGCCCGGTGGCGCTCGCATCTTTGCCAACCTGCTCGGCGGTAACACCATTAAATGAAGCTGCGCCGCACGAGAACTTTCTTTGTGGCGCTCATAGGTCTGAAGCTGCGCCGCACGGCAACTTTCTTTTTGGCGCTTTTAGTTCTCGCGGCATGCAGCTCGGACAATCGAAAAGTTCTGATCGTTTACTCGCCGCACGGGAAGGAGCTGCTCGAGTATCTGGAGAAGGGATTCGAGAAAGCTCATCCCGACATCGACGTCCAATGGGTCGACATGGGCTCGCAGGAAGTTCTCGAGCGAGTGCGCGCAGAGAAGCCGAATCCGCAGGCGGATGTCTGGTTCGGAGCGCCGGCGGAAGCATTCGATCGGGCGACGAAGGAAGATCTGCTGCAGCCCTACAAGCCGACATGGGCAGCGGCGATCGACCCCGACGCTCGCGAGATCCACGACAACTGGTACGGCACCTACCTGACACCCGAGGTTATAGGCTACAACCGCGATGCGGTGAAGGATGCCGACGCGCCAAAGGACTGGGACGATCTTCTCGATCCAAAATGGAAGGGGAAGATCCTGATCCGCGATCCAATCGCATCGGGGACCATGCGGGCGATTTTTGGCGCGATAATGGCTCGATCGATTGCGCAAACGGGCAAGCCCGATGCAGGCTATGAGTGGCTCCGGAGGCTGGATGCGAACACGAGAGACTACGTTTTGAACCCGACGATTCTCTACCAGAAGCTCGGGCGGCAGGAGGGTGTCGTCACCATGTGGGATATGCCCGACTTCGCTACCCTGGAACAGCGTACTCGAATTCCCATCAAGTACGTCATTCCCACGAGTGGTACTCCGCTGCTGGTGGATGGAATCGCAATCGTGCGCGGCACCAAGCATCCAAAGGAAGCCGAGGAATACTACGAATACGTGACGACGCCGGAAGCGATGATTGCGGCCGCCGATTCATTCCTCCGCATTCCCGCTCGCAAGGACATTCCGGTGTCAAAGCTCCCTTCATGGATCCGCGAGGCGATGGCGGAGATCAAGCCGATGCCGGTCGATCGCGAACTGATGGCCGCGCACCTCGACGAGTGGATGAAGTACTGGGACGCGAACATCAGGAACCGCGGACAGAGGCAGTGACCGCCGCGCCGAGGGCGCGCAATGAAGGGGGGGATGAGAAGGGTGGGAGCGGAGCTCTCGCCCTCAATGGTGTAACGCGCCGCTTCGGCACGTTCACCGCAGTCGACAACGTTTCGTTCGAGGTTGGCCCGGGCGAGCTGCTGGCACTGTTGGGGGCCTCGGGCTCGGGCAAGACGACGACTCTTCGCATGGCGGCCGGCTACGAGACACCGGACGCCGGCACAGTCACGCTCGGCGGAAAGGACATCACGAGTGTCCCACCCGAGCGCCGCGGTTTCGGAATGGTGTTTCAGCACTATGCTCTCTTCCCGCACATGCCGGTCGAGAACAACGTCGCGTTTGGCCTCGAGGCGCGTGGCGTGAGCAGGACAGAGCGCTTGGAGAGAGCGCGCGCAGCCCTTGCGAATGTCGGACTCGAAGGCGCGGGGAGCCGGCCGATTCAATCGCTCTCGGGTGGTGAACAGCAGCGTGTGGCGCTGGCGCGTGCACTGGTGATCGAGCCCCGGGCGCTATTACTAGACGAGCCTCTCTCCAATCTCGATCCAACCTTGCGCCACGCGATGCGGGACGATCTGCGCGCGCTGCTGCGCAGGGTCGGAGTGCCGGCGCTGTTCGTCACGCACGATCAGGAAGATGCATTCGCGGTCGCGGATCGTATCGCACTCCTGAAGCAGGGCAAGCTTCTACAGGTCGGGACACCGGAGGAGTTGTACAACGCGCCGGTATCGCGCGAGGTGGCGGCCTTTATCGGAAGGGGGAGGATCGTGCCGGCAATCGACAAGGGGAACACGGCCACGGTGACCATCGGCGGTGTCGCGCGCGATCTCAACGTCACACGCCCGAAAGGAGCGCCTCCCCACGTCGAGTCCGCGTTCGTCGTGCTGCGGCCGGATGCGTTGGAGCTCTCGAGAAGTCCTGGCGTTCTCGCCTGGCGAGGGCGCATCACCAACCGGCGGTTCGCGGGCGGCGTGGTCGTGTACCGTGTCCAGCTCGCCGACGGCGTCAGCGTCGACGTCGAGTCACAATCGGGAGAAGCTCACGAGGACGACAACGTTTCTGTTTCGCCGCTCAAGGGTCCTTTTCCGCTGGTGCCTGCGTGAAAGCATCATCGCGTCGACAGAGCTGGCTCATCGCGCTGCCGGTGATAGTGCTCCTGCTGTGGGCGGTGGTGTATCCGAACGCGGCGGTCATCGCGGGAAGCTTCGAGAACGGTCTCGGTCACTGGCGCGAATTCGCCGCCAGTCCCGCTGACCGAGAAGCCCTGTGGACAAGCCTCGTCATTTCGATCGCCTCCGTTTTTGCTTCGCTGGCAATCGGGGTTCCGCTCGCGTTTCTGCTCGGTCGATTCGAGTTTCCCGGCCGCCGGCTGCTTCGCGCGGTGGCCACGCTACCCGCGGCGCTCCCGCCACTGGTTGGAGTAATCGCTTTTCTCTTTCTGTACGGCGAGAGCGGCCTTGTCACGCGCGTGGTGCAGCGCGCACTGGGCATGGCAGAAGCCCCGTGGCGGCTGAAAGGAGTTGGCGCGATCGTGTTCGTCCATGCCTACACCATGTACGTCTACGTTTTTTTGTTTGTTTCCGCAGGGCTCGAGCGCTTCGATGCGACGCTCGACGAGGCTGCCTCGGGGCTCGGCGCCAATACCTGGCAGAGACTGAGACGGGTGACGTTGCCGCTTTTGATGCCAGCCGTCGCCGGATCGGCGCTACTCGTCTTCATGAATGCTTTGGGCTCTTTCTCGGCGCCCTACGTTTTCGGCGGCGGGCTGCGAGTTCTCTCGACGCAGATCCTCGCCTCGAAAACGAATGGAGCGATGGGTCTCGCTTATGTCGAGACGACGGTGCTGGCACTGAGTGCCGTCGCGGGACTGGTGCTATTCCGGTGGCTGGATAGAAAACGGAGATACACTCTCGCCAGCAAGGGCGGCCGCTCGCGCCGGACGATTCGCTCGCGACGCATCCAGATTCTGACCACCGTCGCATCGGCCGTAATCGTGGTGGCGCTCGTGCTTCCACATCTCATGGTCATCCTCGTCTCCTTCGCGCGGGACGGAGCCTGGACCACTCAAGTGCTGCCGCCCGAATACACTTTCGAGAACTA
>DASWBG010000274.1:0-2654 GCA_036390715.1 Gemmatimonadaceae bacterium | reverse complement strand
CGACTCGAGCTCCGGGGACCACAACGACGAGCGCAGCTTCAGCAACGACGCTCACTCCCGTGGCCGGCACGTACACCTTGTCGACCATCGACGGCCAACCGGTTCCCTTTGCTCCCGTCCACCCTGGGCAACCCGCCAATTCGCCGCCTGGTCCCGAGGTTTTGAGCAGCACTCTCCTCGTTCACGCAGACGGCAAGTTCATAATGTCGATGAGCTACCGCGCGAGGGACGCCGGTAAGGAGCGTTTCTTCGACCGACCGTTCAGCGGAAGCTGGGTACCGGACGGGGTGGGCTATCTGATGACGTGGGACGGCGCTGGCCAGACCTCGGCGAAGATGGTCGGCGATACGTTGGCGATCAACAATGAGGGCATGCTCTTCAAATATCGAAAACGTCGCTGACCGTGAGCATCGCGAGCTCATTTGGCGGCGACGAAAATTGCGGCCCCGATCACCAGCAACCCGCCAAGAATCGAATACGATCCCAGGACGTCGTGCAACACCATCACACCGAGTAATGCACCGACGACCGGTTCCAGGTTGAGAAATACACCGGCCTGCGACGCCGGAACGTGGGAGATTCCCCAGTTCCATAGATAGGTCGTAGCCGTCGTCGCCAGAAATCCCGCTGCTGCGACCGACGTCCACGCGCGCGCGGAGAGATGGATCGGCGGAAGTCCCTCGGTGGCCACCACCCAGACGGCGAGCATCAACGTGCCCGCCGTGATTACATAGGCACTCACAGTCACGGGAGAATAGCGTCCCGTTTTCATCAGGCGCTGACTGATGAGGATCCACGCAACTCCGGCGAAGAGCGACACTGCCACCAACAGATCTCCGCTCAGGCTCGCCTGAGTACCACCCTCTCCAGTTGAAGCGCCGAACGCGATGAGTCCGGCGCCGATCATCGACGCGATCAGCGCGAGCCATCGTACTGCGGTCACGTGCTCGTGATTGAAGATCGCCGATGCCGCTGCCAACAAGACCGGTATCGCGCCCACCATCAGCGAAGCGTGTGAGACGGTCGTACGAGCGAGTCCCGCGAACTGGATCAGAAACAGCACGGGGATGCCTACCAGCGCCGCGATCAAAATCAATCGGATGTCCTCGCGGGCAATCCGAGTCTCCGCGCGTCGGAGGCCTCGCCACGTCACGGGCGCGAAGCCGAGGGAGGCAAACAGTAATCGGTAGAGAACCATGTGGCCCACCGATAGCTCGATGAGCGCCCACTTTCCCAAAAGAAATCCGGTTCCCCAAAAACTTCCGGCTGCGGCGAGTGCGGCGAACGCGCGTCCGCTAGGTGCCGCGGGAATCGTCTCGCCCTTAATATTCAATTAATTCCCACCCAGATTCCGGTCATGACTGAAACTTCAGCCTCTTCGACACACTCGGCCACTCTTGACGACGTGGCAAATCGTACGGACCGGGCGACGCGTCCGCACCCTGCGATAGACGGAAACCCGGCGATAACTCTCGACTCCGCAAAGCGTGCGGACGCGGCGGTAACCGGAAACCCGGCGACAACTCTCGATCCAGCGACGCTCCTTTTCGCGGATCTCGACACGGAGATGGCAACAACCCGGCGCATGCTCGAGCGCGTTCCCGACGGCAAGGACGACTGGCGTCCGCACAAAAAGTCGAGAACGCTCAATGAGCTCGCGACGCACATCGCACAGCTACCCGGTCTCGGAATCCTGATGCTGACTCAGGACGAATACGATGGAGGCACCCGCCCTCCTGAGCCAAAGGCGTCGTGTTGCTCAGAGCGGGTGGAGATCTTCGACGAGGTGAGCGGGGAATTCCGGCGACTGGTGAAAGAGATGACGTGGGATCGCGCGATGTCGCAGTGGACGATGAAGTTCCGCGGCCAGGAGGTGTTCAGCGCGCCCCGGGCGCAGCTGCTCCGGAGCGCGATGCTCACCCATCTCGCGCACCATCGGGCGCAGCTCGGGGTTTATTTGCGGCTACTCGATATTCCGGTTCCTGGCAGTTATGGTCCTACTGCTGACGAGGGGCCGCCGTCGCTCAGCTAACTGAAACTTACGACTACCGGCCGAGGGCCGTCGGCGGGTCGGCTCTTGGCTGCGTGCTAGCTGTCCCTCAGCGCCGACTTACGCGGTGGCTCAGGTAAGTTACGACCGCCGAACCACGCCCCCTGTGCCCGGTGCGCGCACCCAAACAGCCAGCGCGTAGCCATCAGCCGGCCAGCCATCAGCCCCCGGCCGGTAGTCGTAAGTTGCCGTTTGTGGTCTAGATGATGGCTGTGGGGCCGGCGTCCTCGTCCTCGACTCCCGCGTGCTGTCGCAGAGATCGAACAATCTCCAGCAGATCGCGCTGCGCCTGGTCGAGCTCCAGCTTGCCAGTCTCGGGTTCGAGAAGTCCCTTCTCGAGGCCGATGGCGATTCGATTGAGCTGACGGATCTTCTCGATCATTTGATCGGTCGCACGCCGGAGCTTGCCGAATCGCCGCTTCTCGGAGAGCGCACGATAACAACGTTGCACCAGCTCGCCTTCGGAGAATCCCTTGGCTTTGCTGACGGCCGCATCCGCGCTCGCGCCGGGAACGCCGCCGTGGTCGTGGTACGAGATTTCCGTCGACGCCTCGGTGAATATCAGGCGGCCAATGTGCTCGACGCCGTCGTGGCGGATTCGCAG
>DASWBG010000273.1:0-2857 GCA_036390715.1 Gemmatimonadaceae bacterium | reverse complement strand
CGCTCACTATTCACATCGAACGCGAACTTCTATTTCAGCGATCAGGCGTTGAAGGATTTTCAATCGAGCCTGGCCCCGCTCGGCGCTCCGACCGGGTTCGTGCAGACACGCACCGCGCTTCGCGGCGGGATGACGTACCGGTCGTACCGGGTGTCCTTCCCGAATCGCGCGATCCGGGTCTGGACGTACGAGATGCCGGACGGCAAACTCGAGCAGTATCAGGTAGCGCCTATCGGATAGCAGAGATGCGGGACCGCCGCGGATCTCAAGGTGCTGCTGGCCGAGGCGTGGCGGTGTCAAGCCAGCGGAACTCACCCAAGGCCGTCTGTCGACATCCCACGGCGCGAGGTAATATGTCGATGTGGAGGTCGAATCACTGCTTCGTTTCTTTCGCTGGGAGATGAGGCTTGCACATGAGCGCTACCAGGTGTCGATACCTCTTCACGTTGTGCCTTCCGACAGCGTGCGTCGCCCTATTCAGCTGTGCGCCGACGGTTGCTCAGGCTCAGGGTCTTTCCCGCTTCGATCGGAGTCGGATCGAGACCATGCTGGAGGACGTGCGAGACGAGATCACGGATCACTACTACGATTCCACGTTCAAGGGCCTCGACTTGCGGGCCGCCTATGATACCGCCCACGCGCGCATCCGTGCGGCCGCCACGCTCGATGTGGGACTCGCTGCCGTGGCCCAATTTGCCCTCGACCTGCACGACTCTCACACCTTCTTCGTTCCACCGCAGCGGACATTGGAAGCCGAGTATGGCTGGGACATGGCGATGGTCGGCGACTCGTGTTTCGTTGTCGACGTTGCGCCCGGAAGTGACGCGGCGCGGCAGGGCCTCATTCCCGGTGACCTGGTCCTCAGCCTGAATGGCTACACGCCGACACGCGACAACTTGTGGCAACTACTCTACCTGTATCGGTTGCTGAGGCCGCAGCCGAGCCTCCAAACCGTGGTGCGTTCGCCAGGGGCCGCGCCCCGGCAATTGGAGCTCAAGGCAACGGTTCATGAACGCAAGCGTTTCATGGACCTCACAGGGACGGATGGCGGCAGCGATATCGTGAGCTTGATTCGCGACGGGGAGAAAGCGTACGAGGAGCTCCAGCCCGTCGTCAAAGAGTACGGCGAGGATATCCTGATTTGGAAACTCCCCACGTTTGCGGTTTCAGAACGAGAGATCCGGGATGTCCTCAACCGTGCGCGACGCCGCAAAGCCCTGGTGCTGGACCTTCGCAGCAATTCCGGTGGCCCGGTGCAGTCCCTCCTCGCGCTGGTTGGGCGTCTCGGCCGCGACAGTGTCATCCTGGGGATGCAGCGAGAACGAGACAAGCAGAGCCGGCTCATCGCGAAAGGAGCAGGCGATGAAGCATTTAGCGGGGAGCTCCTGGTATTGGTCGATAGCCGGTCCGCCTCGGCGTCCGAGGTCCTAGCCCGTGTGGTGCAGCTGACTCGACGCGGCCGCGTGCTCGGAGACCGCACCGCCGGCGCGGTGATGCGCGCGAGCTATTTTCAATTCATGCACGGCACGCAGATCGCGATCTTTTATGGAGTAAGCGTTACGAATGCCGACCTCGTGATGTCCGACGGCGGTCGTCTGGAAAGGGTCGGTGTTCTTCCAGACGAACTGATCCTGCCAACGGCGAGCGATTTGGCTTCGGGCAATGATCCAGTCCTCGCGCGCGCAGTCACCCTGGCCGGCACGCCGCTCGGTGCCGCGGAAGCCGGCTCTTTGTTGCGACGCAAGCGGCGCTGACCTCTCCCAGCGTATTTTTCAGAATCTCGTGATGTTCATCGTTCGGCGTTCTTGATGTTTCAGAGACGTTGTCAGCGATAGACTATTACTGTCTTGCTGCCGCCGCCAAAGGTCCCCGACACGCCGATAATGAACCCGAAATCATACCAACGACCGCGGTTGTTCGTCTCGTAGATCCGCACGTTGGGACTGAACAGACTCACAAGAAACGTGATCGGAGAGATGAGTCCGTGCCAAAAGCCCGCCCAGAAGCCGGCGGGCGTTGCTCCGGGGACCTGGAATCGAGAGCCTGGTCCCGCTACCGCCAGGACATTGGACATTTACACCTCACGACGAGAAGATGGGTGCTTGACACCTACCAGGTAATTGTGCTGCACGATTGGACTCCGTAGCAATAGCGCGGACGGCATCAGTAAACGCTCAAACTCCCATGACGATAGAGCGATGATCAAACGCAGCTGCGTGGCCGTTGCAGTCGCCGCCTCCTTCTTCGGTTCCCTCTCCCTTTCGAGTCAGCCCGGCCGGAACACCGCGAGTCACGGCACCACGTGCGTTTCGACCACCTTTGTCCAGCCACCACCGCAGTATGCAGCCGCCGTCGCGAAGGCACAGAATCTCGCGTGCACGCAGTTTCTCCCGGACCTCCCCGGTCTGCAGATCGCCGTCGCCGTGAATGGTCGGGTCATCTGGTCGGCGGGGTTTGGTTACGCTGATCGGGAGCTTCGGAAGGCGGTTGCTCGCACGACGATGTTTCAGATCGGGAGCATCTCGAAAACGCTGACCGGCGACGCGGTCGCTCTGCTCGTCGAAGAACACAAGCTGGATCTCGACGCGCCGATACAGAGATACGTGCCGTCGTTTCCGGAAAAACGCTGGCCGATCACGGCACGCGAGCTCGCCGGACACCAGTCCGGCATTCGACACTACCGTCGGGATGGCCACGCCGAGAACTACACGACCACGCACTACCCGACGGTCCTCTCGAGTCTCGTGATGTTCGCCGGTGATTCGCTGGAGTTCGAGCCGGGCACCCGATTCGGCTATTCGACCTACGGCTACACGTTGCTGTCCGCCGCCATCGAGAGCGCGTCCGGTGCAGATTT
>DASWBG010000272.1:0-5466 GCA_036390715.1 Gemmatimonadaceae bacterium | reverse complement strand
GTGCACAATCCAGATGATGGATTTCCGTGATCTTCCGATTAATGGGCGCTTCGACAAGATCAGCTCCGTCGGTGTCACGGAGCACGTGCCCGAGAATAAGCAGCCCGCGTACTTTGCGCGCGCGTTCAACGCTCTCGAGCCGGCGGGACTTTTTCTGAACCACTGCGAGGTTAGTACGCGCGCCGGCCGCCGCACCAACCGCATCGGCGAGCGCGTCGGCCGCTGGCTTTGGAAGCGCGACCAGTTCATCGACAAGTACGTCTTTCCGGACGCGAGGCTGGTCCCGCTTGCGAGCGTACTCGGGAGCGCGGAGAGCGTCGGCTTCGAGGTGCGCGATGTCGAGAGCCTCCGGGAGCACTACATGATGACCCTAAGGGCCTGGTTGCGGGCCCTGGAACGAAGAAAATCAGACGCGATAAAGCTCGTTGGGGAAAGAACTTACCGCGTCTGGAGGCTATATATGTCGGCGGGCGCGTACGGTTTTCGCACTGCTGAGATAAACATCGTGCAAACACTTTTGTCGAAACCGGCGCCGGGAGGCCGAGCCGGCGTCCCGCTCACGCGGGGAGACCTATACAGTTCGGATCACAGCGGAAGGGGGAAGGCCTGATGGCAGTGCGCGACTTTCTCGACGAGAATAGTGTGAAGTGGAGAGTGTGGCCCGTTCTCCGCTCGTCGATCCATCCGAGGACGGCAGCTGAGGACTACCTCGGGGATTACGGCGACGGTTGGCTCTGCTTCGAATCGCCGAGCGAACGGCGTCGGCTCGCGCACTACCCGGACGACTGGGACAAGATGGCAGACAAGGAGCTGTGCTCGCTGCTAAGCAAGGCGGCCGTCGTTCCAGTGCGGGGCAAGCGGACACCACCGAGACCCGGCGACACCGTCGATCCGTAGTCTCGGCGACAGTCTCACGAAACGCCGAGATGCCGGGGCAACCCTCTGAGACAACCCGGCGTCCAATCTGTCATGCTGCCAGCTAAGATGCTCCGCGCTCTATTGATCGCCGCGATCGTATCAGCTGCAGCAACGCTTCCAGCCGAGGCGCAGCAGCTGGACGTGATCCGAGGCCAGGTGCTCGGCCCCGAGGGAAAACCACTCGAGGATGCAAAAGTCACCGCGACCTCGCTCTCCGGCAACGTCAATCGCAGTGCCCGCACCGACAAGAACGGCCGTTACACGATCACCTTCCCGGGCGGGGAAGGGGATTATTTCGTCGAGTTCGGCGCAATTGGCTACGCTGCCCGGAGATTCGAGGTCAAGCGCACCGCTGACCAGGAAATCCTCGTCGCCGATGCAAGGCTGCTCCGCGCCGCGGGACAACTCGACACCGTCAGAGTTGTAGGGCAGCGCGATCGGCCGGATCGCAATGATGCCACTCCGGACATAAGTGGCAGCGAGAGGCCGGTCGACAATAGCGCGGTGCCCGCCGATCAACAGGGCGACATCGCTTCGATGGCCGCGTCGCTGCCCGGCGTCACGCTCGTCCCGGGGCAGGATGGAGATCCGTCCGGCTTCTCCGTGCTGGGCCTCTCTCCTGATCAGAACAACACCACGCTCAACGGTCTGAATTTCGGCGGATCGAATCTTCCGCGTGACGCTAATGTTTCGACATCGCTCGTGACCACGCCTTACGACGTCTCGCGCGGCGGCTTCAGCGGCGCGCAATTCCAGATTCGCGGACGGCCCGGCTCCAATTTCATCACGCGCACGATGAGCCTCAATCTCGACGCGCCCCAGCTCCAGTGGACCGATCGCGCCGCGAGATCGCTCGGCCAGCAATACAACAACGTCTCCGTTGGCGGACTGTTCGCCGGCCCGATCAGGCAGGATGCGTCGTTCTATAATTTCGCGTATCAGATCGGAAGACGATCCAACGACCTGCGATCGCTTCTCAATACCGACGCGATCGGCTTGCAGACGTCAGGCATCGCGCCCGACTCGGTTGTTCGCCTGCTGGCGATTCTCCAGCAGCTCGGAATTCCGACCGTGACCAACAAGTTGCCGTCGAGCAGGCTCGGGGAGCAGGGATCGGTCTTCGGCAGCTTCGACTTTGCCCCGCAGTCATCTGCGAGCGGGCAAGCGCTCAACTTCTCCTACAACGGGAGCTGGAACCAGCAGACGCCGGCATCGTCGCTCACCACCGAGTTTCCCGCACATAGCGGTGACAGAACGAACTGGAACGGCGGACTCCAGGCACGGCACACGAATTATTTCGGGATCGGAATCCTCAGCGAGACCTCGCTCGGCCTGAATCGCTCACGCAACTATGGATCGCCTTATCTCGACATGCCGAGTGGCACCGTGCTGATAACGTCGACCTTCCCGGATGGATCGACGGGCATCAAGCCGGTGTCGTTCGGCGGAAGCTCGAATATGAACACGAGCCAGACGAACACCGGCACCGAGCTCACCAATCAGCTTTCATGGTTTAGCAGCAGCAACAAGCACCGAATCAAGTTCACGACCGAGATGCGCCGGGATGCATTCACGTTGAATCAGCAGTCGAACACACTCGGGTCTTTCACGTTCAACTCGTTAGCGGATCTGGAAGCGCAGCTGCCGTCATCGTTCAGCCGGCAACTCTCACCAAGGATCAGGAGCGGAAGCCAGTTCATCGGCGGACTCTCCTTGGGCGACTCGTACAAGAGGAGCGACAACCTTCAGCTCCAGTACGGCGTCCGTCTCGACGGAAACAAATTCTCCGCGACGCCGACGTTCAACCCTGATCTCGAGACGGTATTCGGAGAGCGAAACGACCGCGCGCCGAATCACGTCTATGCCAGCCCGCGCCTCGGATTCTCGTGGAGTTACGGGACCGCGCCCCAGGTTGCGGGTTTTGCCGGAGCGGTAAGGGGGCCGCGGGCGGTCGTGCGCGGTGGAATCGGACTCTTTCAGAATACGCCTAACACGACACTGATCAGTGGAGCTATCGACAACACGGGATTGGCGAGCGCGTTGCAACAGGTCCTTTGCGCGGGTCCGTCGACGCCGACTCCGGACTGGGGCGCCTACGTGAACGATCCATCGACGATTCCGGCGCAGTGCAGCGATGGAAGTGTATTCGCGAGCACTGTCCCGAACGTCACGTTCTTCGCCAAGGATTACGCGTCGCCCCGGAGTCTGAGATCGAATCTCAACTGGAGCGGGCCGCTTCTCAACAATCTGTTCTCCGGAAATATCGAAGCGACTTACTCCCGCAACATGAATCAATCGGGAATCGTCGATTTGAATTTCAAGCCGGTGGTGCAATTCACTCTTCCGGATGAAGCGCACCGGCCGGTGTTCGTCCAGACGACGAGCATTGTTCCGACGACGGGCGCGATCGCATCGCGTGATGCAAGGGTGAGCCAGCTCTTCTCACGTGTGACGGAACTGCGATCAGACCTGAGGTCGGATAGCCGTCAACTGAGATTCAGCGTGTCGCCGTCGACGTTCAACAGCAACTATAGCTGGGGAGTGTCGTACGTCTATTCCAACCTGCGCGAGAGGATCCGCGGCTTCAACAATACCGCCGGGAATCCTCTCGACATCGAATGGGCGAGATCACCCTTCGATTCGCGCCACCAGATCCAGTACAACCTCGGGTATAACTTCTTCGACGCGGTGCGCGTGAACTGGTTCGGAAACTTCCGCTCGGGGACGCCTTACACGCCCATCGTCTCTGGCGACATCAATGGAGACGGATACTCGAACGACCGCGCATTTGTCTACGACCCGGCGACGACTGCTGATCCGGCGCTCGCCGCGGCGATGCAGTCGCTCCTCAACGGGGCCACCGGAAATGCGCGCGATTGTCTCCGGAAACAGCTCGGGTCGCTCGCGGCCCGGAACAGCTGTCAGGGCCCGTGGACGTCGCAGGCAACGATGTCGCTCTCCTTCAATCCGCTCAAATTCCGCATGCCGCAGCGCGCGACGCTCTCGCTCCAGGTCGGCAACCCGCTCGGCGCCGCCGATCTGATGCTGCACGGCAACAACAATCTGCACGGTTGGGGACAGTTTGCCTTCCCCGATCCGACTCTGCTCGCCGTCCGCGGCTTCGATCCGCTGACGCAACGGTACAAGTACGATGTGAACCAGAGATTCGGCTCCACTCTACCCGCGCTCACCGCTGTAAGAGCGCCTGTCACTGTTACTGCAATGATGCGCTTCGACCTCGGACCGACGCGCGAGCGGCAGGCGCTCACACAGCAGCTCGATCGTGGGCGGACACTTAGAGGAACGAAGGCACCCGAGCCGATGCTCAAGGCGATTTATGGGAGCGGCGGAATTCCGAATCCACTCTCGACGATTCTGCGACAGGCAGACACGCTTCAACTGACTGGCCCGCAGGCGGACAGCATCGCGACGATGAATCGCCGTTACGTGATCAGTCTGGATTCCATCTGGGCACCCGTCGCGAAGTATCTCGCGGCGCTGCCCGACAAGTACAACAAGGACGAGGCGTACTCGCGGTATCAACATGCGCGTGAGACTTCCGTGGACATGCTTATCAAACTCGTTCCGGACATCAAACGAGTGCTGACGCCCGAGCAGAGAAGGAAGCTGCCCCCATTCATCGCGAGCTATCTCGATACCCGCTATCTCGCTTCGATTCGCTCCGGAACCGCCGGTGCTGGCAACGGCCCGATGATGTTCCCTGGGGGATTCATGGGAGTGGGGGGCGGGATCCGCACTGAGGGCGGAGGCGGAGGAAACGTGATCATCATCCGGAACTAACTGAGATGATCTCGATGGTATACTCAAACGGGAATCTGCGTACGATGAGTACCGGAACTCCAGGCAAGGCGATCACAACAGCGGCACAAATCGGAATCAACCCATGAAGAAAGCTACGCTCGGACTCACAATGATCGCGCTCGCGGCGGCAGCTATCCCGCCGTGCCTCGCGCAATCTCTTCCGCCAATTCGCCAGCTTGGCCCCGTCACCGCGGTTGCAAAAGAACCGCTTGGGTCGGTCACTACAGTGCGCCACCTGCCCGACGGACGCATTCTCGTGAACGACATAGTCGGCAGGCGGGTCGTGATGTTCGATTCTTCGCTTTCGACGATGACCGTCATCGCGGACACTACGAGCGCGACCGCAAACGCCTACGGCGTACAACCGGGCGGACTCATCGCCTATCGCGGCGACTCGACGCTGTTCGTCGATGTCGCGTCACTCTCGATGCTGCTGATAGATCCGAACGGGAAAATCGCGCGCGTGATGTCGGCTCCACGCGCGCAGGATGTCGGTTTTCTCGTCGGGGGGCCGTTCGGGAATCCTGGATTCGATCCGAAGGGCAGACTTGTCTACCGTGCACCACCGAATTTCGCCGCGTTTCGTCCCGCGCCGGGCTCCGCGAACCGGCTTCCGCAATTCCCGACTTTCCCCGATTCCGCGGCGCTCGTCCGCTTCGATCTGTCGACGCGTAAGGTCGACACGGTGACTTTTTTCAAGACGCCAAAGTTCAATCTGAATGTCAC
>DASWBG010000271.1:0-10277 GCA_036390715.1 Gemmatimonadaceae bacterium | reverse complement strand
GCTTCCGCCCGCGCGAGATCGCTTACATGAATCGCGATCTCCCTGTTAGAGCGGAGCTGCACACCAGTCGTTTGGGTCTGCATGGCGGTTCTAATAATGGGGATGATCCCCGAGAGCGCAACGGAAAAAGAACTGCAATTAGCCTTCAGTTGTAGTTAAGAGTCCTTCAGGAGGGCGAGAAGCTTTTTGGGCGCCGTCATCCTGTATCCGTCGCTTAGCAGTTCGAGCAGTTCGTCCCAGTCTACCTGTCCATCCAGCCGGACGCCGATCCATCCACCCGGTCCAACGTAGGGCGGTGAAAAAAAGCGATCGGGCGCGGCTTCGATCATCAGTGCCTGGTTAACGGGTTTCGCTTTGCACCACACTGCATTCCGCCCGGCGCCGTGATGGTTGCTGGCGTGAGCGTACATTGCGAAGACCTTGTTCTTCACGCGAAAGGTCGGCTCGCCCCAGGCCTCCACTTCGTGCGCTTCGGGGAGGGAAAGAGCCAGCTTTCGGAGGCGGGGCAGGGGATCGCGTG
Organism: Gemmatimonadaceae bacterium; assembly: GCA_036390715.1. Lineage (GTDB taxonomy): Bacteria > Gemmatimonadota > Gemmatimonadetes > Gemmatimonadales > Gemmatimonadaceae > UBA4720. The sequence continues at coordinate 9,757 of DASWBG010000271.1, read as the reverse complement.
GCATGGTTGAATCCTGCCGCGAAAACTTTCAAAAAGCCAGATTTTGGCCCAATCTCTCATGGCTTGATCTGTGATCGTACCTTAATTTTGCGCTGCCCCGTCGAAAGGATTCCATGCTTCGCACTCTAAGGCACATCGTCGGCCTCAGTACGTTGCCGCTCGTCATCGGCGCTGCAATCAGCGGCTGCAGTTTGAACACCGATGTATCGATGCCTGGTGGCCTGATCAAATACAGCGGCGATCAGCAGACGGGCCCTGCGAACACGGAGCTGCCAACGCCCCTGAGCGTCCTCGTCGTCAACCAGTTCGGGGAGAGACTGAAGAACATCCCGGTTAATTGGAGCATCGCTTCGGGCGGCGGGTCGCTGAGCTCCGCCATGACTCTGTCGGACGAGAGCGGACTCGCGTCGGTTGCTTACACCACGGGACCTACCGCCGGCCAAGCCAACATCAAGGCCGGCGCGCATGGGGTACCGGCCCTGACCTTCAACATCCTGATCACATAAAACGCGTAGTCGATTGACTATCGAAAGCGTGGCGTCGGCGGATCCAGGACGAGCGTGTCTCCCGTTACGTCGAAGTGTCCACTGAGAACATCGTCTGAGCTCGTTCCCACAAATACCGTAAAGCTTCCCGGCTCGACGACGCGCCGCATCCGACGGTCGTAGAGCGCGAGCGCGTCGGGACCGATCCTGAATGTGACGGTGCGCGTCTCACCCGGCTGCAGTGTGATTCGTCTGAAACCCTTGAGAGCCTTCACGGGCTCCGCCTCGCTTGCAACATCGTCGCGGACGTAGAGCTGGACGACCTCGTCCCCGGCGCGGTCGCCGCTGTTCCGGACGTCGACAGATACAACGACTGAATCACGGGCGCGGATTCTCGGCGCGGACAGTCTGAGATTCGAATAGGCGAAGGTCGTGTAGCTCAGCCCATATCCGAATGGGAACAACGGCGTCCACGGAATGTCGAGATACTTCGACGTGTAGTGGTTCGCTGAGTCGGCCGGACGCCCAGTGCTCCGGTGATTGTAGTAAATGGGGATCTGCCCGGTCGAACGCGGGAATGTGACGGGCAGCTTGCCGCCCGGGTTGTAGTCACCGAACAGGACATCAGCGAGGGCAACGCCGTGCTGATTCCCGAGGAACCAGCTTTCAACCACTGCCGGCGCCTCGCGTGCGAGCTCGGGAATCGCGAGCGCCCGCCCGTTCATCAGAACGGCGACCACCGGCTTGTTCTCGCCGCCGGGCGATTGTCGCGCGGCGCGGATGACGGCGAGCGCGAGATCCCGTTGGGACCCGGGCATCTCGATAGACGACCGATTCGATGCCTCGCCGCTCATATCCTCGCGCTCCCCGAGTACGAGCACCACGGCCTCAGCCTCGGACGCCGCATTGCGGGCGGCGGCGAATCCGCTCGTATCCGCGGTGTCTACTGGCGCGCCGCGCGCCTGGATGATTCGGGTCGAAGGGCCGAGCGCGGCACGAATTCCTGCCAGAACGCTGACCGCCTCTTCCGGTCGCCCGTCGGCGGCCCAGCCACCGAGCGCGGAGCGGGCGTCATCGGCAAGCGGGCCGATCACCGCGATTGTACGGAGTGTTTTGCGGAGGGGAAGCGTCTTGTTGGCGTTCTTGAGTAGTACGATTCCTTCGCGCGCCGCGATGCGTGCCGCGGCGAGATGCTCCGGTGCGAGAGTGTAGCGCCGCTCGCGGGCGACATCGTTGAAGCGAAACGGATCATCGAACAATCCCAATGCGTACTTCAGACGGAGCACCCTCCGCACGGAGGAGTCGACTAGCGCGATGGGAATCCGTCCACTCCGAACTGCGGCGGCCATACTGTCGGCGTAGACGGCGTCCGACATGTCGATGTCGACGCCGGCGCGGAGGCCGAGAATACCGGCCTCACCTGTGTTGGCCACCACTCGGTGGTGGATCAGCTCCCCGATGCCGCCCCAGTCGCTGACGACGAGGCCCTTGAATCCCCAGCGACTGCGCAGCACGTCACCGAGAAGCCAGTCGCTGGAATGTGCCGGCGTTCCACCGATGTCGTTGAAAGAAGCCATCACCGTCGCCGCGCCTGCCTTCACCCCTGCTTCGTAAGGAGGCAGGTAAGTCTCCCATAATGTCCGCTCGGTGAGCTCCACCGAATTGTAGTCTCGCCCTCCCTCGGCTCCGCCATACGCCGCAAAGTGCTTCACTGTCGCGAGCATCGCGTCGGGTGCTCCAAGCCCCACTCCATGGTCGCCGCCCTGGAATCCACGAACGCGGGCGGCAGCCATGACACCTCCGAGCCACGGATCTTCACCTGCTCCTTCGACGATCCGTCCCCACCGCGGATCGCGCGCGATGTCCACCATCGGAGCGAATGTCCAGTGCAGGCCGTGGGCAGTCGCCTCGACCGCAGCTTGTCGGGCTGATGCCTCGACGCGCGCCGAGTCGAAGCTGGCTGCTTCAGCGATCGAGACCGGATAAATCGTTCGGAATCCGTGAATCACGTCGTTGGCAAAGAGGAGCGGGATCTTGAGACGCGATTCGCGGGTCGCGATCCGCTGCAGCTCGCGCGTGTACTCGGCGCCAAAGATTCCGAGGAACGATCCTACGCCGCCGGAACGGATGAGCGCTTCTCCGCCCTGCGGAGCGCGTGGGCCGGTCTGCGTTCCCATGCCCGGCAACTGATTCAGCTGTCCGATCTTTTCCTCGAGCGTCATTAGTCGGAGAATCGAGTCGGCCAATTGCGACGCCCGTGCCGAGGTGAGTCGCGATTCGCGGGGCGTCTGTGCATTCGCCGCGACGGCGGCCAGCACGCCGCAACAAGTGACTGTCGTCCAAATGCGCGTCATCGTCTTCCAGTGAAAAGGTGGGTGTGCAACAGCGCTTCGATTTATTGGGGAAACAGTCTGGCCGAGGCTTCGGCGGCTCCCCATGCCGGAGTGACTCCGCCTTCGATGATGAGGAAGCTTTCGTCCGGCAATGATTCGCGTTTGATGATCCGTACGATCGGTACAGGTGAAAACGCATCTTTAGCTGCGTCCAGTGCGGTGCCGCTGAGAAAGAGGAGGACTCCTTCGCTGGCGATAGGAGAGCGCGCCCACACTTCGACGGTTTTTCCCTTGCCTCCAGAGCCGGCGCCGCGCGGCGAAACCAGAAACCGCGACAGTGCCGCGACGAACGCAGCAGCCTCGTCGTGGTGGGCAAACTCCATCACATGGAATTTCGTCGGATGTGATTTTGCTGTCATGGCTTCAGCGTCGCGACGGATTCCGCGGGTTCTTCGCGCCGCCTTTTCGCGATGAGCGGCTCCGGCCTGGCGGAGCGTCGCCCAAACGATTCACAAAAACCTTGGTCAGCCGGACGCCGGTGTGCTCGTAGTCACGCGTCTTGTAGAATTCGTGCGCACGCTCGCGGTGGAGCGCCGAGGTAAGCGAGAGGCGGAGAGCGCCGTGTTGGATTGCCCAATCCTCGGCGCGCAGGACAAGCGCCGATCCGACACCCTGTCCGCGCGCCTTCTCCTCGACGACGAGAGACGTCAGCCATGCGGCTGGCTCACTGGCGTGGATCGACTGAAAGAGATGAACTGTCACCACCCCGACCACGTCCCCATGCTCATCCTCGGCGACGAGCACCATGGTGCCCGGCCGCGCGTGAAGCTTTTCGATGCGTCCCGGGATCTCGGCGGCATCAGTCGGATACCCCAGCTGCTCCAGCAGGCGACTGATGGGAGCCGCATCTCCCGGCGCTGCCGGTCGGATTTTGGGCGAGTCCATCACGCAAAAGTATCCTCGAACCGTCGGAGAGAAACAAGGTCACGACCGGCGAATGAACTTCAACTGCGAGAAGAGTAAGGTACCCACCACCTAGCTCTTCTCGCAGTTGCCGTTCATGCAGTTGAGGCGAGCCCTACCGCCCGGTATCAGTAGGCAGCTCGTACCACACCTCCACCTCGTACCCGTCCGGATCTGTGAAGAAAACGTACGGCTCTCCGGGCACGAATTCCCCGCGATCCTTGATCCTCCCGCCCGCGCGCTCGATGGAGGTCACGGCTTTGTCGATGTCGCGCGCGTCCGACAGACGAAACCCGAAGTGCTTGATGCCGCCCGAGGTTCCCACGTGTTCAGTGCCCTTCTCGAAGACCAGAACGTCGCGGGCTCCGGGGGTTTGCACCTGGATGAAATTCGGCTGTCGATAAACGGCCAGCATCCCGAACACGTCGTGGTAGAACTGGAACGATCTCTCGGGATCGGTCACGATCAGCGCGAGATGAGTCAGTCCGAGTGTTTTTACCATCGCCAATCTCTCCCGCGTGCGAATCAGGTCACGACGTTGCGACAGGCGGCTTCCAGATTGCGGCGTCGACAATCGACCAGAGGTGAATCACCCAGCCGAGCAGAAAGAACCAAAGAATGATGGCGAGGACGAACTGAAGAATCGCCATTCCGAGTCGGCCCTGAACCAGCTGGCCGAGTCCCGGAACGAAGAAGCTGCAAACCGCGGCGATAACATTGCCTGCTGATCCCTGACCCGCCATTGGTCGATCCTCTCAGGAGAAGGTGGTCAACGATATCACTGCGGTTGCAACATCACCAAAATCTAGAACTGGGCGCGCAATCTGACTCCCATCATCGGAGCACTGCCTACGATCATCAAGTCAGGTGAGATGGTAGCATAGCTCACCAGTCGACCTTTGGATTCCTCTCTCGTGGCACCCTGGTGCCCGGCCCGCGCAACGAACAAGGCGTGCAGCGCGGAAATTGCGGCGAGTGATCCCAGAGCGGTGTTGGCGACTGCGATACGCTTGTTACCGCCGGTTTCGTCAAGGTGTGCGGCGCCCGCGATGATCGTGGCGACACCAGCCGCCAGCCCGACGCCCCCACTCGTGCGACTCGGCGTGAACAAGTTGAAACCGAGCGAGCCGAGTGATGAGCCGCCGAGTCCCATCGAGAGGAGCGCGTAATTGACGCTGACGCGTTTCTGATCGGCAACAAAGACCGGATACGAGCCGTACGTCGGCTGAATGCGTGCCGCTTCGTCGACGCTGAGGCCTGACGCGTCGAGCCAGGCGACGAGATCTCGATCATCGGTCAGCTCGCGAATGAACGCGTTGTTGCGCGTCTTCGCGATTTGATCGACGATGTCAGTCCTGCCCGAGCGGTCGACGAGATACGCCATCGCGCAAAGTGTCCCACGCGAATCGCGAAAGAAGGGCATTGCCCGGTCTGTGAACCGGTCGTTTTCCGGAAACCTCCCGGCGTTCCGATAATCCCTGAGCCACGAGATGAGCTTCGTGCGCATCGCGCGCTGCTCTGCACTCAAACGCGAGACGTCACGTGCGCGCAGCTCTTGGTCAACGGAGTCGAAGTGAGCCCGCAACCGCACCGCCTCGGCCCGGCGATGAAGCTCCCGGGAATCCGCTGAACGCGGGCCGTACCGCGCGGCGGCGGACAAAAGCAGCGTGGCCGCGGATCCAACGAGAATGACAGAAATTCGCTTCATGATTCCTCCCCAGTGATTGCGCAACAGCGGGGCCGAGCGTCCCGCCGTCTCCTTCCTGAACATTGAACGGAGAACCGCATTGCGCCAGTAGATCGGAGTCTTGCTTCCGGCGCAGTTGAGCCACTGTAGATTGTGAATCTGCCAACCCCGGCGACACGGAGTATGCAACACAATGGGCAATGAGCGAGTGAGCGCGTTCAGTGATGGAGTGATCGCGATCCTCATCACGATCATGGTGCTGGAGCTGAAGGTGCCGCACGGGACCGACCTGGCCGCGCTGTCGGGACTCCTTCCGATATTTCTCACCTACGTACTCAGCTTCGTCGTCCTCGGCATCTACTGGAACAATCATCATCACATGTTCTATCTCACCGACCGGGTCACCGGCGGGATACTGTGGGCGAACCTGCACCTGCTGTTCTGGCTCTCGCTGATGCCGTTTGTGACGGGGTGGATGGGCGAAAATCACTTTGCGCCACTTCCGACCGCGCTTTACGGCGTGGAGCTGATGATGTCCGGTGTCGCGTACTACATACTCGAGCGGACAATAATCCGGAGCCAGGGTGCGGGCTCCAGGCTTCAGATAGCGGTCGGCAACGACACCAAGGGAAGGGTCTCCGTGGTTCTGTACGCGATTGCGATTCCTCTCGCGTTCGTGAATCAGTTGCTGTCCGATGTCATCTACGTGTCCGGGTCACTGCTGTGGCTGATACCTGATCGGCGCATCGAGGCGCTATTTAACGAACCCGGGGGAGAGACCGATCTGTGACGGCTGATAATCTGTCGAGTCCCGATTGGGACCGGTCAACGCGCGAGCTGTACGCGCGACTTATCGAGAGTTGGGACAAGCGCAACGCGCGCGATTATGCGCTTCTTTTCGCCTCTGACTGCAATCTCGTTGGCTTCGACGGCAGCCAGGTGAACGGCCAGCTGGAGGTTGGCGCTCATCTCACCGAGATCTTCACGCATCATCAGACTCCGCGCTACGTGTCGATCGTGCGTGACGTGAGATTGGTCGCAACCGACGTCAGCATTCTGCGAGCGAACGCCGGGCTCGTGCCGCCCGGCAAGGACGACATCGATCCTGCGCTCAATGCAGTGCAATCGATGGTCGCGGTCCAGAAGGGTGGGAGCTGGAAGATTGCGTTGTTCCAGAACACGCCGGCCGCCTTTCACAATCGACCTGACCTCACGAAGAAGCTCACGGAGGAGCTTCGCGCGAAGTTGCGGGAGAAGCCCGTCGGTTAGGCCACAGCCAATCATTGACAAACAATTCCTCCGACACGCAGAATCTTTCGCGGCAGTAGCAATGTTCTGAAGAACGGCCTCTACCGAGGGAATCATGCGTAACGCTCTTCTCGCTCTCGCCAGCGTCGCAGCCATCAGCGCTCCGCTCGGCGCCCAGTCCACTCTCACCGCCGACGACATAATCGCCCGATACACCAAAACAGTCGGCGGTGCCGACAAGATCCAGGCGATCAGGACACTGCGGCGAATCGGGAAATACACTGGCGACGACGGATTCGAGGCGATCGTGATCGAGGAAAGCTCTCGCCCCAACAAGGTCCGGGAAGAGTTCTCGATTCAGGGGATGACCGGTATCAACGCCTACGACGGTGCAAACGGCTGGAAGATCGACCCGTTCGGGGGAAAGAAGGATCCGGAGTCGCTGAGCGAGGAGGAGATGCGCTCGATCGTCGAGGATTCCGACTTCGACGAGCCCCTGATCAACTACAGGCAGAAGGGCAACAAGGTCGAGCTGGTAGGCATGGACCAGGTCGAGGGCACCGACGTATACAAGCTCAAAGTCACGCTCAAGAGCGGCGATATGCGCTACTACTATATGGACACCGATTCCTACGTACCGATCAAGTACGACACCAAGCGAATCATTCGCGGCACGCCGCAGGAGACCGAAACGACGCTGGGAGATTACAAGCTGGTAGGCGGCTGGTACCTCCCCTTCTCCATGGAAACGCGCCAGAAGGGAAGCTCCGGGTCCCAGAAAATCACGCTCAACAAGATCGAGTTCAACGTTCCGATAGACAGCACGCGCTACATGAGGCCGAAAACACCGGCCGGCGGAGGTTCACTCTGATGACTGGAATACGCAAATCCGCATTCGGCGGAATGACCCTCCTCGCCGTGGGCTTCACTGGCGCTCTTGGGCAGCTCCCACAATCCGCCGGCGCCAAAGTTGATTCCGAGACGATCTCTGGTTTGGGCGCGCGCAACATTGGCTCCGCGGCGATGAGCGGACGAATCGCCGCTCTGACTGCGGTCCACGAGGGGAATCGCCTGACGGTTTACATCGGCTCGGCGAGCGGCGGCGTCTGGAAATCCGAGAACGGAGGCACGACTTACAAGCCGGTCTTCGACAAAGAGCCGGTGCAGTCGATCGGGGCGATCGCGATCGACCCGACAAATCCAAAAGTGATATGGGTTGGCACCGGCGAATCGTGGACCCGCAACAGCGTTTCCATCGGGGACGGCATCTACAAGTCGAACGATGGCGGCGACAACTGGACCAATATGGGTCTCAGGGAATCGGAGCGCATTGCGAAGATTCTGATCGACCCGACCGATCCCAACACCGTCTATGCCTGTGTGCCGGGAAAGCTCTGGAGCGACAGCGAGGACCGGGGAGTCTACAAAACGACCAACGGCGGACAGAGCTGGACAAGGATCCTCAAGGGGCCCAATCCGTCCACTGGTTGCTCGATGATGTCGATGGACTCAAAGAACTCAAAGACTGTCTACGCGGGGATGTGGGACTTCCGGCGGAAAGGATGGACTTTCCGCTCCGGGGGCGACGGCGAGACGACACCGAGCGCGAGCGGACTGTTCAAGACTACCGACGGCGGCGCGACATGGAGCGATCTCAATGAGTTGAGCGCGAAAGGCCTGCCGGCCAAGCCATGGGGCCGCATCGCGGTCACGGTTGCGCCATCGAACCCCAGTGTCGTCTACGCGTTCATCGAGGCAGCGCCTCCGAAAAACGCTCTCTATCGCTCGAGTGATGGCGGACGCACATGGGAGATGCGCGACCGCAGCCAGGCGATGATCTGGCGTCCGTTCTACTTCGCCAATCTCATTGTCGATCCAAAGGATGAAAATCGCATCTTCAAGCCCGACGGTCCTCTCGTCGTCAGCTCGGACGGCGGTCAGAGCTTCAGCGGAATCGGCAACGGCGCGCATGGAGACTTTCACGACATCTGGATCGATCCGACGAGCACCGATCGCGTGATTACCGGAGACGACGGTGGCGTTTGGTACTCCTACGACGGCGGTAACAAATGGTGGAAGGGCGAGAATCTTCCGATCTCGCAATTCTACCACGTGAGCCTCGACAACGACCGTCCGTATCACGTCTATGGTGGTCTGCAGGACAACAGCTCCTGGGTCGGAGACTCCGAGTATCCGGGCGGCGTCACCAACAGCCGCTGGGAAAACATGTACGGAGGCGATGGGTTCTGGATGTTCGTCGATCCAACGGACCAGAACTACCTGTACGCCGAATCCCAGGGGGGTGAAATCGGGCGGGTGAACAGAAAGACGCACGAAACGCGTCCCATCAAACCGCTCCCGCGCTATCAGGAGAAGAAGCTGCGCTTCAATTGGAACACTCCGATCCACGTCAGTCCGACGCGCAATGGCACCGTGTACATCGGCTCGCAGTATCTCTTCCGCAGCCGCGATTTCGGTCAGACGTGGGACCGCATCTCACCCGATCTCTCGACCAACGATCCGTCCAAGCAACTTCAGGAGCAATCAGGCGGCGTCACCGTGGATAACTCTGCCGCGGAGATGCACACGACGATCTATGCGATCGCCGAATCGCCGAAGGACCCCAAGGTGATCTGGGCGGGTACTGACGACGGAAATCTCCAGGTAACCCGCGACGCCGGCAAAACCTGGACGAACGTCGTCGGCAACATCGCGGGACTCCCGAAGTCGGCGTGGGTGTCCTACGTGGACGCGGGTCACTTCGACCCCGGCACCGTATACGCGACGTTCGACCTGCACACATTCGGCGACATGCGCCCTTACGCCTACAAGTCGACGGACTATGGCAAGACGTGGACGTCGCTAATCGCGGGCGGCAGTCCGGTTCGCGGTTATGCGCATGTGATCAGGCAGGATCTCGTCAATCCGAATCTCCTCTTCCTGGGCACCGAGTTCGGGCTCTGGATCTCACTCGATGGCGGCGCCCAGTGGTCACGCTACAAGGGCGGAGATTTCCCCGCTGTCGCCGTGCGCGATCTGGC
>DASWBG010000270.1:0-8876 GCA_036390715.1 Gemmatimonadaceae bacterium | reverse complement strand
TCTGGTTGGTCTCGACGGGAAGATCACACCCATAGGACTGCCGGGAATCCACCTGAGTGCGACTCCGTCGCCTGACGGAAACTATCTGCTCGTTGAAACGGTACAGCGCCCCTATTCCTATCAGGTCCCGCTGGATGTCTTCCCCTCGCGCACTGAGGTCTGGGGTCTGAATGGCAAGGTCCTACGGGAGATCAGAAATACCCACGTCGCGGAGGAAGCACCGAGCGCACGCGATGCGGTTCTACCCGGAATCAGGATCGTGGACTGGCGTCCCGATGCTCCGGCTACACTCGTGATGGTCGAAGCCCTCGACAAGGGAAATCCCCGCAACACCGTTCCGAAGCGCGACCAGGTCTCTCTCCTGTCTGCGCCATTCACGGGAGCGGCCACACCTTTCGTTCAGACCGAATACCGTTACGGCGGAGTCACGTGGGTTTCTCCCAGAATCGCGTTCCTGGGTGACCGGCTTTCGCGTGGAGCGAGGCAACGCGTCTGGATGATCGATCCATCCGCTCCAAACGGTGGCACCCCGAAGATGATTTGGGATCGAAGCAACGAGGATCGGTACTCCAGTCCTGGGAACTGGGTGTACGTGCTGGATCCAGCGAGCGATCACTATGTCCCGCTCCGCTCGAGCGATAGCAGGTACCTCTATCTCCGAGGTGAGGGAGCCTCTCCAGAAGGAGATCGGCCATTTGTCGATCGCTTCGACCTGACGACGGGCAAGACGGAAAGATTGTGGCAATCAACCGCTCCGAATTACGAACAGGTTCTCCAGGTTGTCGATCCGGATGCAACTCGCATTATCACGCAGCGCGAGTCGCCGACTGACCCCCCTAATATTTTTGTCCGCGATCTTCTGGAGAAATCAATGACGCAGATCACCAAATTGGGTGATCCCGCGCCATACTTCGCGAACGTGAAGAGCGAGCTCATCACGTACACGCGCCCCGATGGAGTGAAGTTGTCGGCGACGCTTTATCTGCCGCCGGGATACGACAAGTCGCAGGGACGGCTTCCCTTCTTCTTCTGGGCTTATCCGCGCGAGTTCCAGTCCGCGGATGCTGCTTCACAGCTCGCTGGATCTCCGTATCAGTTCAAACGGCCGGGCCGGCAGAACTATCTGATGCTGCTCATGCACGGCTACGGTGTTCTCGATGGTCCGACAATGCCAATCGTGGGTGCCAACGGCAAGGAACCCAACGACAGCTACATCGAGCAGCTAGTCGCCAGCGCGCAAGCTGCTGTCGACAAGATCGTAGACATGGGCGTGGCTGATCGCGATCGCATTGGGATTGGCGGCCACTCGTACGGCGCCTTCATGACCGTCAACCTCCTCGCACACTCCCACATCTTCCGCACCGGAATCGCCGAGAGCGGCGCCTACAACCGCTCACTCACTCCCTTCGGATTTCAGTCGGAGCCGCGCACATACTGGGAGGCGCCGGAAGTCTACAGCACGATGTCTCCCTTCAACTACGCGAACAAGATCACCGAGCCCGTGCTGCTCATTCACGGCCAGCGCGATGACAATTCGGGAACGTTCCCAATCCAGTCGGAGCGCCTCTTCGCTGCGATCAAGGGGAATGGTGGCAACGTTCGTTACGTTCAGCTCCCGCTCGAGCCACACAGTTACACTGCGGTCGAGACTCAGCGTCACCTGCTATGGGAGTACATCAACTGGCTCGACAAGTACGTGAAGAATGCTCCGCCGCGGCCGGCTACTTCGGCGACGGCAGGCTCACAAGCACCGAAGTAGCGATCAGCACTAGCGCGGCGAACGTGAGCTCCATCCTGGCGGACCGGCGAATAGTCTGTTCCGATCCTTCGACGCCAAGCGATGGGCGGACGCGCCGCCAATTCCAGGCCCCAAGCGTGACGACAATGAGCACGAGGATGAGCTTGACATCGAGTGCCATTCCGTAGCTCGTCGTCCAGAGCGACGGGATCCGCTTCAGATGCAGCCAGGCTGTGGTGACGCCAGTGATTGCAACGATGGCGGACGCCACGAGCGCGAGCGGTGAGAAGGAATTCACGAGATCGGCGACCAATTCAGCGCGTTGAGTGCCAGCGGCGTTGCTCCTTGTTACTCCCCTGATTCCGATCAGCATCAGCACGAACAGCGTGCCGAGCCACGTGGACGCAGCGGAGATGTGCACCGCGTTTACCTTGTTGCTGAATCTCCCGGTATAGACAGGCTGAAGTACCGCGAGGAGAGTCCCGATCGCGGCGAGCATCCACCCGGCCGACGGCGCAGCACGAACGAGTACGAATCCTATCAAGGCAAGAGTCAGCATCGTCATCTTGAATTCGAACTGCGGCATATTCCTGGACAGCGATTCGGCAAGCGTCTTGTGATTCGTGATCGAATCGATATACGGCCCGCCGACCGCGGATAAAACGATCAGGATGACGCCAGCAATGCCGAGCATGGCGGCGTTGTCGGCGCGGAGGATTGCCTTCGCCTCGTCCGACATCCCGCGAATCTGCCGCACGATTCCGAATCGAAATCCAACCGCGCCGATCGCAAGGAAAGAACCGACGAACCGCAGCAACTCGAAAAAAGCAGGGACGATCTCGAAGGCGGGTGGTGGGCCGCCATGTCCACCTGGACCACCCGTCGGCCCGCCGGGTGAAGCAGTCTGCTGAATCGTCTGCGAGACTGCTTGCACCACGGCTAATGCTGTTTTCATTTGCTTTTTGTTCGAAGATTACGCCTTCGAGCCGCTTTCTACTTCAAGGTCTTCTGAATCGATTCAGCCTTGTCGAGATGGCCCTGGATCACAGGCGCGGCCTTCTGAATGAGGTTCTTCAGCTCCGCGGTCTGCGTCTGCGAGGCTGCCTTGGTAGCGAGATCGAGCACAGCCTTGTGTATATCGACCTCGGCGTCGATGTATGCCCTGTCGAAGTCCTTCCCCTTGGCGGTGGAATTCAATGTAGCCATCTCCTTCTGGCCGGCGGGTGTCACAGGGTCGTCCGATGGAGCCGATGGAGTAACGTTCAGCTTTTTCGCCAGCGCCTGACCCTGCACCCGGAGCTGGTGATGATCGCGCATCATCCGCTTTGCGAAGTCGCGGACAGCAGCGGCAGTCCCCTTTGTCGCCGCGACGGCGCCAGCCGTACTGTCGCCCGCGTTTGCCTCGTCGAGCAGTGCGACGATGTTGGCGTCCGTCCACGTGGCAGCCGCTGGCGCGGCCGCTGGCATGGCAGACGTATCGGCGGAAACGGTGCTTGATGCTGCCGTCGTGTCCGTGCTGGAGCTCTCCTTCTTGCTGCAAGCGGTGAGTGCCAATACGACGATGGCGAACGTGGCCATGCTGGATTTCGATCCATTCATAAGCATTGTCCCTCTCCCTCTCCCTATCGGGGATCAAGAAAAAACCGCTCCGATGATCGACGCGGTGTTTCGTTTGTCGGTGACTCAGGCAAAAACCGTACACACGGCGGTTTTTTTGTTGGTGCGTTCGCGTGCCACCAACGTGAAGAGAAGTGTCCGGTTGAACACATTTCGGCTGGCTGGTCGAAGTCCTAACGTGGTTCCGAACCTATATTTACCGCTGCAATTGCCTGGTTACAGCAGGAAGTTTTAGCAAAATCCTTCTCCGCCAATCGCGATCATGCGCATCCATCCTCTCTTCATCGCCGCACTGATACCCGCCGCGGCACTGGCCCAAAAAGCGGGATCACCAGACGCCCTCCGGCCACTCACGTTCCTGGACAGACAATACCAGCGGGAGGTCGGGTCCCCGACACCGAGTCCGGATGGGAAATGGCTGCTCTACACGCTCTCCACCCCAGACTGGAATCAGGCCAGGCGTCAGACAGACATCTATCTCGTCTCGGTTAAGGATGGACTCGCCTCGACGAAGCAGATGACCTTCACCAAGGACAAGAACGAGACGTCGCCCCGCTGGTCCCGCGATGGAAAATTCTTTGTCTTCCTCTCGAACAGAGATGCTGCTTCTGCGCCTTCAGGAGGAGGCACGGGCACGGGTGGCGCAAATCCGACAAGTCAGAATCAGATCTATGTCATGCGACCCGACGGTGGAGAGGCCCGCAAGATCACTGACGCCAAGGAGGGCGTCTCGACGCTCGACTTCAGCAAGAATGGCAGGTGGCTCGTTTACCGCAGCGGAAAGGCTGAGGAAGAACAGCTTTATGCGCTGCCGGTCGCGGGGATTGATTCCGCGAAGCCGGTGCAGCTCACCCATCAGCAGGCCGGTGTAGGCCTCTGGAAGTGGTCGCCCGACAGCAAGCGCATCTATTTCGTCACTGCCGACACACTCGACAAGGATGAGAAGCTCCGCGTGGAGAAGAAGTTCAACGTCGCCATCCGGAACATGGCCACGCCCCTCTCCAGCCTGTGGGCCCTCGATATCGACTCGAGGAAACCAACAAGACTCACGCACGACACGACCATTACGGTCACCGATTTCAACATTTCGCCCGATGGACGCTGGATCGGCTATCACGGAGCTTCGGCCAATCGCTACATGCGGAATATCACCGAGCAGGACATTTATTCCGATCTGTATCTGCTCGACACCTCGACGGGTGGCATCGAGCGATTGACGAACAACACCGAAGTTGGCGAGAGCGATCTCGAGTTCTCGCCCGACAGCAAATGGATTGCCTTCTCGGCGCCGGACGACATGACGGAATACAGCATGACCAACGATCGCGTCTACCTGAGACGGGTCGACGGCCGGGGCGGCCAGTTCAGGAAACTGGGTGCGAGCTTCGACGGTGATGTCACGATTGGCTTCTGGTCGAAGGAGGGCAAGACCATCTACTTCAACGAGGGAATCAGGGCTACGAGCCAGTTGATGGCACTCGACACCGACAAGAACACGGTTCGCCAGGTGTCGAACGTTCGCGCGTCACTCAATACAAACGAGGACGAGGATTCCAGGTTGCTGCTGCTCAACTATGCCGATCCTCACACTCCTCCGACGCTGTTCACGGTCGCGTCGGTGGATCAGATCCCGGTACGCGCAAACTGGCGGCAGCTCACCGACGCCAACCCGCAGATCCGAGGTTTCGCACTCGGCGACGAAGAGGAGATCAACTGGAAATCGACTGACGGCAAAACGGTTGGTGGGATTCTCATCAAGCCCGTTGGTTATCAAGCGGGCACTCGTTATCCACTGATCGTCGCGATTCACGGCGGGCCAGCGTCCGCTGACGTGCTTGGCTTCAACGGCGGCTACGGCGCGCAGACGTATGCCGGGGCGGGCTACGCTGTCTTGATGCCCAACTATCGCGGCTCGACGAATTACGGCGAGAAGCACAAGACCGACATCGTTGGCAACTATTTCCAGAAAGGGTACGAAGACATCATGACCGGCGTCGACTATTTGATCTCGCAAGGGATAGTCGACAGCACGAAAATGGGGGTCCTTGGCTGGAGCGCCGGTGGCCATTGGTCGAACTGGATTTTGACGCACACAAACCGATTCAAGGCGATCAGCACTGGAGCCGGGACATCGAATTGGATCTCGATGTACGCCGAGAGCGACGTGCAGCGAAACCGGCAGTTCTATCTGGGCAACAAGCTGCCGTACGACGATTTCGACGCCTACTGGAATCAGTCGCCGCTCAAGTACATCAGGAACGCTAAGACACCGACGATGATTCACGTTGTGGAAGGAGATCCCCGCGTGCCCCGACCACAGTCTGAAGAGCTGTTCATGGCTCTCAAGCGCCTCGGAGTTCCGACAGAGCTTTACGTTTACCCCGGCAACACCCACGGAATACCGGATCCCCGCAATCAGCTTCTCAAATCGGTCGCGGAGATGGCGTGGATGGATTACTGGGTGAGGGGTAGCGGGAAGAAGTTCGCATGGCGTGATGTGCTGAAGACGCTCGACCTTGAAGGCTCCGTCGCAACTGCGACGTCAACCTCGAATTAGAAACATCGACCATGGCTCATTCCCGGACACCACGCGTCGTTGCCACCTACGCAGCGATCCTTCTCGCAGGCGTCATTGCCTGCGCGGCCACCCGTGTTGGCCAGTCGGGGGCCGGTCGACTCCAGATCGTTCGTGCCGATACTGCCGCTCTTCGCAAAAAGCTCGATTCGATCGCTGACGCGCATCACGGCGTCGTTGGTTACAGCGTCATCGATCTCGAGACGGGCGCGCGCATCAACAGGCGCGGAGATGAGACATTTCCGACCGCCAGCCTGATCAAGGTTGCGATTCTCGTTACCGTGTACGATCTGGTGGCAAAGGGCCAGCTCGCGCTCGATGATCCACTCACGGTGCTCAAGATCGATCAGGTGCCGGGCTCGGGGATCATCCAGTTCCTGCACAATGGGACGGTGCTCACGGTCCACGACGCGGCGTGGCTCATGTCCACCATCAGCGATAACACGGCGACCAATCTGCTTTTGGATCGCATCATCATCCGTCGGGTCTGGGCCAAGATGGATTCGCTCGGTCTACAACATACCCGCGTTCATTCGAAGAGCTTTCTCCGCAACTCGAGCGTCGCGATGGATAGCTCGGTGAAGTACGGGCTGGGCGTGACCACTCCGAACGAGATGGCCCATCTGTTCGAGCTGATGGCGCAGGGCAAGGCGGTCAATCCTGCTGCTGACTCCGCCATGCTCGACATTCTGGAGCACAATACGACTGACTTCATGCTTCAGCGCTATGTCGAGGGCGCACGGGCGGCGCACAAGGACGGAGAGACAGATGCTGTTCGAACCGAGTGTACGCTGTGGTACCTTCGCAACCGCGTCGTGGCGTGTGTGATGACCAAGGAGAACAAGGATCAGCGCTGGATCCTGGATAACGAGCCTCAGCTCACACTCGCCAACATGGGTCTCGCGATCATCAATGCCTTCGGAGGAGTGCCGCCGGCACCTCCATCGTCCTAGCCGGACAAGGCTTAGACCACTCTGTGCCTTCCGCTCGTGCGCACAGCCAGCGCTCTTACATCCGCGGGTGTGACTAGAGTCTCGTAGTGAACGGATCGTTTATCGTAGTGAGAAAGGAGTTTTGCGGCTCCAGGTTCTATAACCGCACGCCCGTAGTCCTTACCGGCGAACGCCGTCACCGCGACTATGTCGGTGAACTGGGTGATGGTGAGGAATTCGATCTCGTTGTTGGCGGCTTCACGTCGCAACAGATAGGCGCCGGTGTAGCCCGCAATTCGATGAATCCCGGGTAGGACCTCTGCGCGAAGCAGAGATTCGTACTTGCCCGCGTTCTCCATGGTTGTCCAGCCGTGCCAGATTCTGCTGATCATACGTTGTCCCTCAGTTTCCTTCTCCTGATTTTCGCTGCTCCATCTTTTGCACCTACTTTACCTGTCAAGAATTCAGCCACTTCAATGGCCGGTACGCTCTACCGTTTTACCGGTAAAGTCCTCGGTGCTCAGATCCTTGGATGACAGGGAGCGTACGTACGCTGTAAGCATCCAGATCTGATCGTTGGTGATGCGCCCTCCCCAAGCCGGCATCCCGTCGGGCCTTCCCTGATAGATCGACTCGAACACCTCCCCGGGCGATCCACCGAAATGCCAGCGTCCGTCCTGAAAACTGGGACCCATCGCGCCGGACCCGTCCGCTCCGTGGCAGTCGAGGCAATTGTATCCCACGAATAGCTGCGCGCCCGTGGCGATCGCCTGCTTGTTTCCCTCGTAAGGATTTTTTATCGGCAGCGGTTTTACCTGCGAAGGAAATCCCGCCGGCAGAATCTCGGGATGCTCGATGAAGCGCAGGCTGTCGCCCGCAACCAGAAGGTGACTCGTTGCACTCTCATCCGGCGACGTCGAAGATGCTGCTGCGCCAACTGCTGAGGTATCTCCAACTGTGCGAGCGCTGTCGTTCCGGCACGCGATGGTAACGCACAATGCACCCAACAGCAGGAATTTGCGTCGCGTCTGATCGTGCATCAACACGAATCCTCCAGCCTCACAACGAAAACACGAATAGCTCACCGCCCCAGCTCGTCCACTTGGCGATGTCGGGCAGAGTCGTTCCCCGCTCGCGAACATCGTACGGAAGATTGGCTGCGACATCTCCGGCAATGAGAAGTCCCATGTCTCCACCTATTCCTGCATAAATCGCCACATACTGCTTTCCATCAGGACCAGTGTACGTCATCGGATTCCCAACGACACCTGAGCCCACCTTGAACTGCCAGAGCACTTTGCCACTGCGGGCGTCGACCGCTTTGAACCAGCCGTCGAGCGTTCCGTAGAACACGACGCCGCCCGCGGTCGCGAGAGCACCGCCCCACACGGGATAGGGCTCCTTGATTCCCCAAATCTTCTTGCCGCTACTAGCATCCCACGCGATGAATTCGCCGCGATAACCTCCCGGCCCTCCCTTCTCCGGCGCGTTGGCCCCGATAAATGGCGTTCCGGCTATATACGTGACCGCTCGCGACTGAAAATCCATGCAGAGATTGTTCGTCGGAACGTAGAAGAGTCCTGTTTGCGGAGAGAACGCGGCGGGCTGTTGATTCTTTCCGCCCTCGAGACTCGGGCAAATGTCCTTCACGTTCTTGTCCTGCGCAGTCTTCTTCGTTTCCACGACCTTGGGGCGACCGGTCGCCATGTCGATTCCGGTCGACCAGTTCATCGGGACGAACGGCTCGGCTAACAGAATCTCGCCAGTCGCGCGGTCGATGGTGTAGGCAAAGCCATTGCGATCGAAGTGCACCAGCACTTTCCGCGTCTGTCCCTTGATCGGCAGGTCTACGAGAATGTTCTCGTTGACGGCATCGTAGTCCCACATGTCGTGCGGCGTCACCTGAAGCGCCCACACCATCTCGCCGGTGTCAGCGTCGCGCGCCAGAATCGAGGCTGTCCACTTGTTGTCACCAGTGCGCTGATTCTCGTTCCACGGCCCCGGATTACTCGTG
>DASWBG010000269.1:0-12271 GCA_036390715.1 Gemmatimonadaceae bacterium | reverse complement strand
ATGTCGATTGCCGGGTAAATGCGCCGGTCGGCGATCTTGCGATCGAGAACGAGCTCCATGTTCCCGGTACCCTTGAACTCCTCGAAAATCACATCGTCCATGCGCGAGCCGGTCTCGGTCAACGCCGTTGCAACGATCGTGAGTGAGCCACCTCCCTCGATGTTGCGCGCCGACCCGAAGAAGCGTTTGGGCTTGTGGAGCGCACTGGCGTCGACACCGCCAGAGAGAATCTTTCCAGACTGCGGCGCGACCGTGTTGTGCGCGCGCGCGAATCGGGTGAGCGAATCCAGCAGAATTACCACATCCTTGCCGTGCTCGACCAGCCGCTTCGCCTTTTCCAGAACCATGTCCGACACCTGAACGTGACGCGCGGCGCCCTCGTCGAACGTCGAGCTCACGACCTCCGCGCGCGTAGTGCTTGCGATCATCTCGGTCACTTCCTCGGGCCGCTCGTCGATCAGCAGCACGATGATCGTGACCTCCGGATGATTCTCGGCGATCGCGTTCGCCATCTTGTGAAGCAGGATTGTCTTTCCCGCGCGCGGAGGCGACACGATGATGCCGCGCTGGCCTTTGCCAATCGGCGCCATGATGTCGACGACGCGCATGCTGAGATCGCCGTCCTTTGTCTCGAGACGGAGTCTCTCGTCGGGATACTGCGGGCGCAGGTTGTCGAACGGAACGCGATCCTTTGCTTTCTCGGGATCTTCCGCGTTGACGCTCTCGACCTTGAGCAGCGCGAGGTATCGCTCCCACGGCTTGGGCGGCCGTACCTGTCCACGGACCTCGTCTCCCGTTCTCAAACCGAATCGCTTTATCTGCGACGGTGAGACGTAGATGTCGTCCGGCCCCGGGAGATAGCTCCAGTCCTGGCTCCGCAGAAACCCGTACCCCTCGGGCAGAATTTCCAGTACGCCATCACCGTGCAGCATGATGTCGGTATCGAGCAGATTCTGCTCGATCTGGAAGATGAGATCCTGCTTCCTGAGACCCGAGGAGCCGTCAATCTTGAGCCCGTCGGCCATCTCCTGGAGCTCGGACACGGATTTTCGCTTTAATTCGGCGATATCCACGCTGTGGGGGGGAGAGAAAAGAGGTAGGAGCTTGCTGAAGACTCCGAGCTCGATGGAGCTCGGAAAATTGGTGGGGATCGGTTGCTGAGGTGCTAGCGGAGGAGAGAAGGAGGGTGGCGCGTCAACGCGCGTGATTCACATCGAAGCTAACGGTGGCGAAAAATGCGGTCAAGTCAGAATCTGATGTAGCGCATCGGATTGCTCTTGATGTCTCTGATAAGCGAAGCGAGCAGTACATGGGTGCGATCCAGCTGCCGCGTGAGAGCGCTGTCCGGGTGTGCGGCGGCAATGGCGCCGACGGGGTCCGAGAGAAGCAGGCGGAGTGTGTCAACTTCCGCCAGGACGTGATTCGCGTTGGTGACGAGCGTCGTGTCGCGTCTGAAGCGACCGATGTTTCCCTTGTTCGACGCAATCAGAGTCCTGATGGAATCAGCCGCGGCCATAGCGCGCGAGGCCCGCACTTGAAGATCGCCGCGCATCGCCCGGGTGATCGTGCCGTTTCCCCGAGTTGCCCTCGAGTTGAGGCTCGACATGCCGGCGCTCACATCGGCCAAATCGGGGAGTCCTTCCGCACGGTAAATCCCGACTGTGCCGATGGGTCGGGAGATATTCGCGCTCAGTCGCCTGGTTTCCGAGCCGAGCTTGGCGAACGCGGGGCCGAGGGCCCCCACGTCTTCGGCGAGATCTGGAGGTACGGCCGGTCGCCGGGCGTGAACGGTGTCGCCCTCGTGCAGCGGAGGCGAGCCTAAGGTCCCCGACGATATGTACACGACCGGAGCTCCGATCAGACTCCCGCCGCCGGATCTTATCCGTGCGTATGAGTCCCGCCGCACGCTGGGGAGTGCCTCCTTCAGGAATTCCGTCCTGATAAGAATCCGCTCCAATCCCGGGACCGAGGCGGGACGGAAGGAGATATCCTTGACCTCACCCTCCTTTTTGCCGGCAAGCCACACTTCGGTACCGGCGAGGACACCGGGTGCCTCGCCGGTCACGACGTACAAGGTCACTTTCTTGCCGTGAAGCCCACCCACGCGTGCGAACAACAGAACGGCGATGGTCAGCGCCGCGATCACGGCTGCCGCGATCATACCGCCGGTCAGCTCTCTCCAATGAAGTTGGCGGGGCATTGAGCGAATATAAACACGAGCTATCGGGAGCGCTTATCTTATGGCGCATACATGACGGCCAATAACGCTACGGAATGCTGATCGGCGTCCCGCGAGAGATTGCGAGCGGCGAAAGACGTGTCGCGCTCGTGCCGGAAGTTATGCCCCAGCTCACGCGAGCCGGTCATCGGGTGGTGGTCGAGCACGACGCCGGACTGCGAGCCGGTTTTACCGACGACGCGTATAGCGCCGTCGGTTGCTCGCTTGTCGACACGGCCAGAGAGATCTATTCGAGCGCCCAGATGATTCTGAAGGTCCAGCGCCCCGGTCGCGATGAATCCAGCGGCGAGGCCGAACTGGACATGCTCACCGAAGGCACCGTCCTGATCGGGTTGTTACAGCCTTCCGGTGATCCGGCGCTCTTTCAGCAGCTGGCCGAGCGCCAGATCATATCCTGCAGCATGGAGCTCGTTCCCCGGACAACGCGCGCCCAGATGATGGATGCGCTGTCGTCACAAAGCACCGTTGCCGGTTACAAGTCAGTGCTCCTCGCGGCTAACGCTCTTCAAAAGTTTTTCCCCATGCTAATGACCGCGGCGGGAACGGTGCGTCCTGCGCGTGTGCTCGTCATCGGCGCCGGAGTTGCTGGACTGCAGGCGATCGCGACAGCGCGGCGCATCGGTGCCGTAGTCGAGGCATTCGACACCCGACCCGTCGTCAAGGAGCAGGTGCAGAGTCTGGGCGCAACGTTTGTCGAGCTCGACGTACATGTCGAAGATGCCCAGGACGCGGGCGGTTACGCTCGAGAGCTGAGCGAGAAGCATATTCGGCGCGAGAAGGAGCTGATTCACAACCGTGCATTGCAGGCGGACGTGATCATCACCACCGCGCTCGTGCCGGGAAAGCCGGCGCCAATGCTCGTGAGCGCGGAAACGGTGAGGGCCATGCGCCCGGGTTCGGTGATCGTCGACCTCGCCGGGGAGCAGGGAGGCAACTGCGAGCTCAGCGTGCCGGGAGAAACGGTGGTGAGACACGACGTCACGATCATCGCGCCGCTCCACATCTCGAGCGAGCTGGCTTATCACGCCAGTCAGATGTACGCGAAGAACATCTCCGCTCTCGTAACGCTCCTCGCCCCGAAGGGCGAGCTCAATCTGAATTTCAGCGACGACATCATCGATGCCGTCACCGTCACCGCCAACGGGCAAGTAAGGCATGAGCCGACGCGCAAGCGGCTTGGCATGGCGCCGCTCAAACCATCCACCGTAGGGTCCGCAAAGTGAGCCAGGAGCTGATTCTCGGGATTTACGTCTTCATAATGGCAATCTTCGTGGGCTTCGAGGTGATCAGCCGCGTCCCCTCGGTGCTGCACACTCCCCTCATGTCGGGCACGAATGCGATCCACGGCATTGTGGTGCTGGGCGCTTTCCTCGTCGCCGGCTCTGCCGACACTCCGCTACTTCACGCGCTGGGATTCATCGCCGTCGTATTCGGCGCGGCGAACGTCTTCGGCGGTTTCGTGGTGACCGACCGAATGCTCGAGATGTTCAAGAAGCGCGGGACCGTACCGGGAGAAAAGAAGGATGCTTGATGTCCGCGGCTCTGTCATAGCCGTGAGTTACATAGTCGCCGCCGTCTTGTTCATCTTCGGCCTCAAGCACCTGAGCTCGCCGTCGACGGCGCGATCCGGGAACCGACTCGCCGCCATCGGAATGGCGATAGCGCTCGGCGTCACACTGCTGGACCGGCAAATCGTTTCGTTCTGGACGATCGCGATCGGAACTCTGATCGGCGCGGCGATAGGGATCTACTTTGCGCGGACCGTTCAGATGACCGCGATGCCGCAAATGGTCGCGCTCTTCAACGGCATGGGCGGAGCGACGGCAGCGCTCGTATCGGTGGCTGAATTCCTCCGGCTGACTTCGGCGGGCGAGTCGATCGGAATGGGCGAGGCGACATCGATTGTCCTCGGCACCGCCATCGGCGCGATCTCATTCACCGGTAGCATCGTCGCGTTTGGAAAGCTTCAGGAGATCCTTCCGGGGAGACCGCTGCAGTTTCCGCTCCAGCGCGTGATTAACGCGTTCATTCTGCTCTCCGTGCTGGCACTCGGTGGGTTTGTCGTCATCGGCGGTGGTGGCTCCGCCGCACTCTGGGCGCTCTTCGGAGCGGCGCTGGTGCTCGGGGCGATGTTCGTGCTACCGATCGGCGGCGGAGACATGCCGGTCGTGATCTCGATCCTGAACTCTCTCACTGGGCTCGCTGCAGCTCTCACCGGATTTGTGCTTCACAACCAGATGCTGGTGGTGGCGGGAGTTCTCGTCGGAGCGTCCGGCACACTCCTCACGCTGCTCATGAGCACCGCGATGAATCGCTCGGTGGGCAACGTTCTGTTCGGAGCGTTTGGGGCGGCGAGCAATGATACGGCGGCCACCTCCAGCGCCGTCGGTCGCACGGTGAAACAGACGACCCCTGAGGACACGGCGATCGCACTCGCCTACGCCAGGAGCGTCGTAATAGTGCCGGGATACGGTCTTGCGGTCGCCGAAGCGCAGCACACGGTCAGAGAGCTCGCCACCGATCTCGAGAAGCGCGGCGTCGACGTGAAGTACGCCATTCATCCGGTTGCGGGTCGGATGCCCGGACACATGAACGTCCTTCTGGCCGAGGCGAACGTGCCGTACGATCAGCTGCTGGAGATGGACCAGGTGAATGGTGAATTCCCGCAGACCGATGTGGTGCTCGTAGTGGGCGCGAACGACGTGGTCAACCCGGCCGCGCGCGACGACCCGTCGAGTCCGATTTACGGGATGCCGATTCTGGACGTGGATCGCGCGCGCAACGTGATCGTCCTCAAGCGCAGCATGGGCCACGGCTTCGCCGGAATCGAAAACGCGCTCTTTTATAACGACAACACGCGAATGCTGTTCGGGGACGCGCGGCAATCGCTGACTCAGGTCGGGCAAGCGCTCAAATCGGCGTAGTTCTCAGCATGTGCGCTTCCTTGGCATCTCTGTATGGGTCGAGGCGGGGTGTCGTCTGCGGACGCGGTGAACGTAACAACAAAAATGCGAGAACTGGATGAAGAAAATCGCTGCCAGAAGAGGATCTACCCGAAAAATCACCAGGCAAAAAATCACCGCGCAAAAAATCACGCCATTCCTGTGGTTCGACGGCAACGCCGAAGAGGCGATGAACTTTTATGTCTCGGTCTTCAAGAACTCAAAGATCGTGAACGTCTCTCGATATGGCGGTCCGACAGGGATGGTGATATCCGCGACATTCCAACTCGCCGGACAACAATTCCATGCTCTGAACGGCGGCCCGCAATTCAAGTTCACCGAAGCGATATCGCTCTTTGTGAACTGCGAGTCTCAGGAAGAAGTAGATGAGCTGTGGGAAAAGCTGTCGCAAGGCGGAGAAAAATCACGATGCGGGTGGCTGAAGGACAAATTCGGCCTGTCTTGGCAGGTCATTCCCTCTGTCCTGGGCAAGATGTTGACAGACAAAGATCGTGAGAAAGCGAAGAGGGTCATGAACGCCATGCTTCAAATGGATAAGATCGACATCAAGAAGTTGAAGCAGGCGTACGACAAGAAAGCCTCATAGGCGCATGCCAATGAGGACGAGAAAGAAATGCGCGCGGCGGGACTCGAACCAACGACCTTCGGCACCGGAGGCCAATCCTATTCGCTCACTAGCGCCTAAGGTCGGCTGTCTCAGCGCAGTATGACAGCCCCAATGCTTGTCTCCGCTCGTGACAGCTGATGCCGAGCGGTACGGGAACCGGAACAAGGTTGGGAATCTGTGGCGGAACACCGACGACACCTCGCTCATGTCATCCCGCGGTTCCCCGCTCCTCGCCTCATTCATACCTCAGCGCCTCGATCGGGTTTAGCGCCGCGGCCTTGCGGGCGGGATACAGCCCGAAGAACACCCCCACCGCGGCCGAGAAGCCGACCGCAATGAGGACGGCGGAGAGCGGCGTCGCCACCGGCCATCCCGTCACGCGTCGGAGCAGCGTCGCGCCGACGTAGCCGACCACGAGTCCAACCAGGCCGCCCATCACGCTCATCGCGATGCTCTCCACCAGGAACTGATTGAGCACGTCGCGACCGCGCGCACCGATCGCCATCCGGATGCCGATTTCGCGCGTTCTCTCCGTGACCGACACCAGCATGATGTTCATGATGCCGATGCCGCCCACGACAAGCGAGATCGACGCTATCGCGGCGAGTAGCGCCGACATCGTGCGCGTGGTGCTGCTGACCGCCTGGATCACTTCGGTCTGATTGCGCTGGAAGAAGTCATCCTCAGCTCCCGACGGATTCAACCTGTGCGACTCGCGCATGATGCCGGCGATCTCCTCCTCGGCCGCGGGCATCTGGCTCGCGGAAAATGCCTTAACGAGAATGTGTCCAAGGTTATCCCTGCCGGTCAGGCGGGTTTCCGCAGTGGTGTAAGGCGTGAAGACGATGTCGTCCTCGTCCCCGCCACCGGCGCCTTGTCCCTTCGCCTGCATCACACCGACGACGGTGAACGGCACGTGACCGATCTGGATCTGCACGCCAACCGGATCGCTTCCGGGAAAAAGCGTCTTCGCAACAGTGGCCCCGAGGAGCGCGACCTTGCGGCCCGACCGGATATCCGCATCCGTGAAGATCTGGCCCGAGCTCGTGGTCCAATTGCGAATCGTGAAGAAATCCAGCGACACGCCGTTGATGCGCGTGCGCCAATTGCCCTCCCCGCCGATCACCTGCGCCGCCGCCGCCGCCACCGGCGACACCGCCGCCACCAGCGTCGCCTCCCGCTTGATCTTGTCGGCGTCTGCGACGCTGAGTTTGTTGTACGAGCCCGCGCCCTGACTGGCGCCGCCTTTGTTGCTCGCCGTCGGCATGACGAGGATGATATTCGTGCCGAGGCTGTTGATGCGGGACTCGATCTGCTGGCTCGCGCCGTTGCCGATCGCGACCATCATGATCACGGCGCTGACGCCGATCACGATTCCGAGCATCGCGAGCAGCGACCGCATCTTGTTCCTGGCCATGCTCTCCGCCGCTACCTTGAGCAACGTCGATCGGTTCATCAGCCGCCTTCGCCTCCCTGCGGCCGCCCGCTTGGGCGCGGCGACTGGAACGGATTCGAGGCACCGCTCGACGTCCCGCTGCCGTCCGTGACACCGATCACGATCTTCGTGCCAACTGCCAGATTCTGCCCCGCCACTTCGGTGTTGTTGGCGTCGCTGAGTCCCGTGTGCACCCGCACCGGCCGCGGCGTCTTATCGTCGTCGAGCGTCCAGACGATCGCCGAGTTTGAGTGCTGGCCGTCATCCGTGCCGACGGCGTTCTGCGCCTGCGCGAGCATCGTGGGCGTCGGTCTGATGCGCAGCGCCGCGTTGGGCACGACCAGAACATTCTGCGCGTTGCCGGTGAGAAACTGCGCCGTCGCGGTCATGCCGGGCAGCAGCTTTCCCATCGTGTTCTTCACGCCCACGACCGCGGTGTAGTTGACCACGTTGTCCTGCGTCTTGGACTGCAGCCGCACCTGCTGCACCGTGCCGGCGAAAGTATCATTGGGGTAGGCCTGCACGGTGAACTCCACCGGCTCCCCCGGCTTGATCGCGCCGATATCGCTCTCGTCCACAAGGGCCAGGATCTGCATATCGGAGAGATCGTTGGCGATGAGAAAGAGCTGTGGTGTCGAGAAGTTCGCGGCGACTGTCTGGCCGACGTCGACGTTGCGCTCGACGATGACGCCGTCGATCGGCGCGTAGATCTTCGTGTAGGCGAGATTCTGGCGCGCGCGCTCGAGGGCGATTTCCGCCGATTTGACGGTGGCTTTTTGCACCGAGAAGTTGGATTGCACGGCGCTGAACTCGCTCGCGGTAACGATTTTCCATTCGAACAGCTGCTTGCTGCGCGCATAGTCACCCTGCGCCTGCTCCATCGTTGCCAGTGCGCGCTCGAGCTGCGCCTGCGCCTCCTCCACGGCCTGGTTCTGCAGCGCCGGATCAATCGTGGCGAGCAGTTGCCCCTTTCTTACGTGATCGTTGAAGTCAACGTAGATCGCCGCGACCTGTCCGGAGACCTGGGTGCCGACCTGGATCGTCTTCACGGCACTGAGGGTACCGGTGGCGGAGACGGTCGGCTTCACGCTGCCGCGCTGGATGGTCGCGGTCCGATAGATTGGGGCTTCGCTTCCGTCGGCGCGTTTGTAGAACCAACCGGTACCGGCGAGGATGATCACGCCGACCGCTACAGCGGTAATCTTCATCTTCTTCATGAAAGCCTCGCTTGTGGTGGCGCGTCTTACACTCTCTTTCGAGGGCTCGGCGTCGGATTCATACTACGGTCGCCGCGCGAGCGGCATCCACGAGCGTGTTACCAGTGGCAGGCAGACGTTACGAAATGACTGACACGCAGCACGAAGCCGGCGGCACCGGCGGTCCCATCACTCGGCTCACGCCGGGCGAGATCTTCGCGATCCTCGCCTTCTGGGCGTTCCTCGCCGTGCTCACGGCGGCGGGCCGCCTGGTCGACCCGCGCGTCGCGGCCGTCGCGGCGATGCGCGCGGCGCTGCGTCCCGAGGTCACAACGGGCTTTGCCACGGTTACGCTCGTCGAGTACGCACTGTGGGCCGTGCTGACGCTGCCGATCTTCTGGATGGCGCGGCGGTTCGGCGGCGACCGGCCGACGCTCAAGCGCGTGCTCATGTTTCTGTTGATGGGAGTCGTGCTGGCGATGGCCGTGGACGGACTGCTGCAGGTGATCAGCCGGCAGGTAATGCAGCGCCCAACGCTCCCGACACCGATGCTCCCGCAGCCGACGGTCCCCGGGCCGATGGTCCCTGGGCCGATGATCCCTGGGCCGAGGGTCCCGCGACACCTCCCGCCGTCACAGCCGGTGCGCGGACTATTCTCCCGCTTCTCGTTTCTCTACGACTTCATAGTGTACGTGGCAGTCCTCGGCGCGGGACTCGCGCGCAACTACTACGTGCGCTATCAGGCGCGGCTGGACGAGACGCGGCGGCTCGAGGCCGAGGCCACGGAGCTTCGTGCCGAAGCGGCGGAGCTCCATGCGCAGGTCGCCGATGCGCGGTTGAATGCACTGCGCGCGCAGCTCAATCCGCACTTCCTGTTCAATACGCTGAACGCCGTTTCGACGCTCGTCGATGAGGACCCGCCCGGCGCGCGCCGCATGATCGCGCGGCTCAGCGATCTCCTCCGCCACACCCTCGGTGAAGGCGACGAGCAGGAGATCACCCTCGCTCGCGAGCTCGAGATGTTGCGACGGTATCTGGACATCATGGAAGTGCGCTTTCAGGGCAAGCTGGATGTGTCCATCGAGACCGAGGCGTCGCTCGACGACGCGCTCGTCCCGAATCTCGTGCTACAGCCACTCGTCGAAAACGCGTTTCGGCACGGGCTCGCGCAGATGCATACGGTCGGACGTGTGGCGGTGCGCGCGGTGCGTGACGATGGTGACCTCGTCCTCACCGTGCGCGACAACGGCCGCGGTCCCGCGAACCCAGTGCGTGAAGGTGTCGGCCTCACGAATACGCGCGCTCGCCTCACGCAGCTCTATGGAGAGCGCCAGCGACTGGCGCTGACCGCGGCTGAAGGCGGCGGCGCCCTTGTCGAGGTTCGCCTCCCCTATCACACGACGCCCCAGCGCCGCAGCGTACGCAATGCCTGAGCACCCGCCGCTGCGCGTGCTGATCGTCGACGACGAGCCGCTTGGCCGCCGGCGCGTGGCGGGCCTACTGCGAAAGGAGCGCGGCGTCGAGATTGTCGGCATGATCGGCGACGGTGTTTCGGCAGTCGAGGCAATCCGATCGTTGGGGCCCGACGTCGTATTTCTCGACGTCCAGATGCCGGGCATGACCGGGCTCGAGGTCGTGCGCACCATCGGACCGGCGGACATGCCGACCACCGTGTTCGTGACGGCGTACGACAAGCACGCGCTTGAGGCATTCGATCTCGCGGCCATCGATTATCTCGTGAAGCCGTTCGACGACGACCGCTTCAAGGAGGCCTTTCAGCGGGCGCGGCGCATGGCGCGACTGGAACAGGCGAGCCGCCTGCGCGACATGCTACTGGCTGTGTTGCAGAAGACGGGCGAGCAGGCATCACCCGTGAAGATGCCGATGAGGGGAGGGACGGGCGCGCGCGCGCGGTATCTCGAGCGTATTCCCGTTGAGTCCCGCGGGAAGGTCCGGTACATCCCGGTGTCGGACATCGACTACATCCTGGCCAGCGGGCCGTACGCGGAGCTTGTCGTGGGCGACCGCAAGCACCTCATTCGCGAAGCGATGCAGAACCTGGAGAACCAGCTCGACCCCGCGCGCTTCTTCCGCGTCCACCGCTCGGCCATCGTGCAGCTCGATCGCGTGGACGCGCTGCTCAAAGCGCCCAGCGGCGACTGCGACGTTCAACTCAGGAACGGCGTGAAGATCAAGATCGCGCGCTCGCGGCGCGAAGAGCTCGAGAAGCGCCTCGCTATGTGAGCCCGGCCAGCGCGCGGCGACACAATCTCCTGGCTAATGCGCGCGGCGGGACTCGAACCCACGACCTTCGGCTCCGGAGGCCGACGCTCTATCCAACTGAGCTACGCGCGCAGCATTACGACTTCTCAGAGGGATTAACTTCCTCTGATGACACCAGCAAGACGAAAGATAACCGTACTGTCGGGCGATGGAATCGGCCCGGAAGTCGTTGAATCAGCCCTCGAGATCATAAAGGCTACCGGCGTCGCCGTCGAGTTCGAGAAATGTGAAGCGGGCGCCCGCGCCTTCCAGAAGGGAATTGTCACCGGAATTCCGAAAGAGACCATCGAGTCGATAGAGCGAACACACGTCGTCCTAAAGGGTCCGCTCGAGACCCCAATCGGATACGGAAGCCGCAGCGCCAACGTTACGCTCCGCACGCTCTTCGAGACGTACGGCAACATTCGCCCGGTCCGTGAGCTGCCAGGAGTGCAGACCGCGTTCACCGGCCGCAAGCTCGACATCGTGATCGTCCGGGAGAACATCGAGGATCTGTACGCTGGCATCGAGTACATGCAGACGCCCGGCGTTGCGGAGGGCCTCAAGCTGATCTCCCGCGAAGGGTGCGAGAAGATCGTCAAGCTCGCATTCGCGTTCGCGCTCGCTGAAGGACGCCAGGCGGTTCATTGCGCGACGAAGTCGAACATCATGAAGCTCACCGAGGGTCTGCTGCAGCGCACCTTTGAGGAGTTTGCGCCGCAGTATCCATCAATAACGTCGAAGCACATCCTGATCGACAACTGCGCCCATCAGCTCGCAATGCGGCCCGAGCAGTTCGATGTCATCGTCACGACCAACATGAATGGCGACATCCTGAGCGACCTCACCTCCGGCCTCACCGGCGGTCTCGGCTTCGCCCCCTCCGCGAACATCGGCAACGACGTTTCCATTTTCGAGGCGGTCCACGGCTCCGCGCCGGACATTGCCGGAAAGAACAAGGCAAATCCGACGGCGCTGATCCTGAGCGCGGCGATGATGCTGCGCCAGATCGACGAAGGAAAAGCTGCGAACGATGTCGAGCAGGCGGTCCTCGTGACGCTCGAGAGCGGGCTCCGTACCAGCGACATGATCGGGGTGGACAAGCCGGCGACAACGACCGAGTTCACGCAGGCCGTCATCGCCAACCTGGGGAAACGATCGAAGGTCAGTCCGCCCAAGGATTACAGGACGGTCGATCTTCCACCGTCCCGGTTGGGGGTGAATGTCGTCTCCGCGAAGGCTCGGCGCCTCATCGGACTCGACGTGTACATCGAGACCGATCTTGATCCCGCAAAATTGGCGGCGGCCCTGGAGCTGTTGGCCAAGCCATCCCCACTCAAGCTTCAGATGATCACGAATCGCGGGGCGATGGTTTTTCCGTCGAACGGACGTCGCGTGTCGCTCGTCGACCATTTCCGGTGCAGATTCGTACTCCGGGACCCGGCGACGGCTCTTGGGGACGTCGAGATTCTCGCCCTGCTCGGCACGATCGGCGCCCGGCACCGCTGGATGCACATCGAGAAGCTACAGGAGTTCGACGGCGAGCCGGCATTCTCCAAGTCGCAGGTC
>DASWBG010000268.1:0-8108 GCA_036390715.1 Gemmatimonadaceae bacterium | reverse complement strand
CGACGCCCGATAATCCCAGCGTAGATGGCAGTCGCTCGAGCCACGCTTTGTCCAGCCCCACGTCGACGAGGGCGCCGAGGAACATGTCTCCGGCAATGCCGCTGGCGGGGTCGAGAACGGCGATCTTCATCATGTCAAATCTAATCCCGAGTGGCGGGAATCGAATTTGCACCCGCGGCCGGCATGCCTGCACAACGCTACGATGTTGCAGTAATTGGCGGCGGCCCCGCCGGACTCTGCGCCGCGCTCTGGCTCGCCCGCTATCTCCACAAGGTCGTCGTCGTCGACTCCGGCGATCCACGCAACTGGGAGACGCGCGGCATCAACGGCTATCTCGGTCACCAGGGTATCCGCTCGCCCGACCTGCGCGAGCTGGGTCACGCGGAGTGCGTCAAATTCGGCGTTGAGTTCGTGAGCGGTGTCGTCGATACGGCGGTCAATGAAACGGGTGAGCTGTTCGCCGTCTGCCTTCGCGACGGAATGTCGTTCGAAGCCTACAGAGTTCTCCTCGCAATCGGCATCAAGGATTTCTGGCCCGGCATTCCCGGGCTCGAGCAGTGTTACGGTGAGACCGTTCATGTTTGCCCCGACTGTGATGGTTACGAGACGCGGGACAAGAAAACCGTCGTCGTCGGCACGGGGCGGAAGGCTGTGGGGATGGCGCTCGCGCTCGCGACGTGGACCCGACAGATCGTCATCTGCACGAACGGCGAGGAGCCGGACATGAGCCAGATTCTGCTCGACAAGCTCAAGGCGCTGAACATCCCCGTCCTGGAGGCACCGATCCAGTCTGTTATCTCCAAGGACCGCGAAATCGCGGGAATCGAGCTGGAGGGAGCTATGTCACTCGACTGTGAGCGCCTCTACTTCGCGATCGGCCAGTACCCCGCCGACGACCTCGGTGCGCAACTCGGATGCAAGCGGGATGAACTGGGCCGCTTGGTCATCGACGACCGAAATCACACGTCTGTGAAGAACGTCTACGCGGCGGGTGACATCGCGCCCGGTCCGCAGCTGGCGATCGTCGCCGCGGCGAGCGGAGCAATTTCCGCCATCGCCATTCATGCGTCGCTGGTCCCCGAGGCAAGGCAGCTTCCGCCACCATAACCAGGTCGTTGGAATTCCCGTCGTATCGCTATTCGCCGCGGTCCTACCAGCGAAGCGTTAGCTGCTGCGCCTTGTGTTTTCTGACGATTTGCAGGTCGACCGAGCGATCGGTTTCATCCGCGTTCCTGATCGCGCGCACAAGATCGATCGGACTCTCGATCCTGATACTGTCCGCCTTGATGACGACGTCTCCGCCACGTAGTCCGGCCGCT
This sequence comes from Gemmatimonadaceae bacterium, assembly GCA_036390715.1. Classification (GTDB taxonomy): domain Bacteria; phylum Gemmatimonadota; class Gemmatimonadetes; order Gemmatimonadales; family Gemmatimonadaceae; genus UBA4720. The sequence goes on along the minus strand of DASWBG010000268.1, from coordinate 6,789 downwards.
CTCGCGGCCGAGCCTTCGATCACATTCGTCACGAACACGCCTTCGGGTTTTACGCCGAGTGCGTCACAGAGGTCTTCGTTCAGTGCGGTGAACTCGGCGCCCGCGAAGGGATAGACCCCACCTCCATATCCCAACGCCGGAGGCAAAAGTGCAGGAAGTGGTTCCGGCACGGGCATTCGAGTTCGGATCATTCCCGTCCGTTGCATCTGGGGGCGGGCAATCGCTCCGCTTCGCTCTTGCAGGATCTGGGGTACCGTCAGCTCGACGACCATGTTCTGCTCCCAGTTTTCGGGTCGCCTGCCGAGAGTGCCCCGGACCACACGCGTTGCATCGTTGCGCCGGATTCTCAGCACGAAAGGCGCGCCAGCCTTGAGCCACTTGCTCAGCTCGACGGAGCCACCCCGCATATCGTGTGAGTTGAACGACAACAGCACGTCGCCGGGACGGACTCCCGCCTTCGCCGCCGGCGAACTGGAATCAACGCCGGTGACCACGGGATATGAGTCAAAGAACGCGTTGCCATGCTCGTCGATCATGGCCTGGTCGGAGATTCTTACTCCGAACCAGCCGGTCGGCGGCTGCACCATCGCCGCCGGCGCTCGCTGGGCCTGGACTCCGAGGGGTAGAACGAGAAATCCGATCAGCGCCAGCGTGCATCGCGACGCATTTCCCGATGTGGGCATCTTCCAGCTGACGGTCACCTTAGAACCCCCTCAATCCCACCGGACGCGCGACAAGCTGCTGCTGCGTGGCCACACGGGCACCCATCGTCGCCAGGTAGTATTGGTTGATCACGGGATCGTGCGGCGCCGTCTGCAACGCGCTAACGGTTGCGTTCTCGATCTTGTCGAGCGCTGCTGCTCGCTGCGTGTACATCGTCAGGCTGTCCCTACTCCCCGTCGACGCATTGTTGACGGCGAGAAACTCTGACGCGCGCTGATACTCGTCGACCGCCCGATTGAGCGCGGCCGACGCATCATCCACAGACGCGAAATTCGCATTGGCCGCCGGCGTCGAGTTGCTCGCCGTCGACTGAACCGCGCTCGGCAACGCTACCGTCGCCCGGCCAATCGCGATTCCGCCAACGAGGAGCAGCACCGCCGCCGCGGACCGCAGCCACGGTTGGCTCGACGCCCACCATCGCGACGACTGTGATTCGCGAATCAAACCTTCTTCTCGCGCCCGCGCAGCGATCGTTCGCCAATCGTTGAGCGGGGCCTGCTCGCGCAAGCGTTCCTCCGCGATGATCCGGTCCAGTTGCTCTTCAGACAGGTGCGACATGTGCCTTCCCCTTTACTACGACGGTTGGTGATTCATCCACTAAGTGCGCGAGCAGCTTCCGCAGCTTTGCGCGCGCCTTGAACAGTTGCGATTTCGATCCGCCCGACGTGATTCCGAGCTCCTCTCCGATCTCGCCGTGCGTAAACCCTTCGATGTCGTGAAGCACGAACACCGCTCTGGCCCCTGGCGACAGCTTGCTCATGGCCTGTTCGATAGATTCCGCCACGAACGTCCGGTCGGTATCCGTTTCGGTCATCGCGGAATCGTCCTCGATGTCCACCTCCAGCTTCGCGATGCGCCTGATTTTGCGTAGTGCATTCAGCGTGCGGTTCACCGCGATCCGGTGGGCCCATGTTCCGAACTGCGAGTCGCCCCGATAGCTGGGAAGTGCCCTGAATATCTGCATCCAGACCTCCTGCGAGATGTCCGCGGCTAACTCGGCATCGTCACAAAGCCTGCGAACGACCGCGTCGATGTGCGGCGCATGCTGCGACCAAAGCCGCTGCATCGCCCTCTCGTCGCCGTCTATCGCGCGCTTGAGGTCGAGCTGATCGAATGGCATCTCGGACTCTTGATTAGTCACTGCACATCTACCTATAGTTTCCGCGAAAAACCCGGTGACTTTCCCTCTGCGCAATCGTTTGCAACGGTACGCCTCGCCATTGCGCGGAGCAGCGGGTTCTTATCGGGTTCGGAACTTCGGTCCTCGTGGACAGTATAAATAACAGTAGTTAAAGGAGTTAGCGTTGCTTAGAGTCATTCTCACCGCCTTGACGATGACAAGAGCAGGCGATGGCCTGCCCGTCAAGTCACCGACGGAAGTCGGTATGTCCAGCAGCCGTCTCAACGCGATTGAGCGCGTTGTTGAGCGCGGAATCAAGGCTGGCGGCTACCCCGGCGCCTCTGTCATCGTCGGCAGAAAGGGCGCGGCGGTGTTCGAGAAGGGATTCGGCAGGCTCTCCTGGAGCGAGAGCAGCACCCCGGTCGATGCCGAGCGCACGATCTACGACATTGCGTCCCTCAGCAAGGTCGTCGGAACTACTACGGCGATCATGATTCTATACGACGAAAAGAAAATCGGGCTCGATGACCCGGTCGTTAACTACATCCCGACATTCGGCGGCGGCGACAAGGACAAGGTCACCATCCGTCAGCTTCTCACGCATACCTCCGGGCTCCCGGCGGGAAGAGATATCTGGCGGATCGCCCAGACGCCGCTCGAAGCGCGTGCCCTGGTCCTTAGCACCCCGCTCGAGGGCCGTCCCGGCGCTCAGTACATCTACTCCGATCTAGGCGCCGATGTTCTGGGACTCCTGGTAGAGGTCGTCGCTGGCGAGCCGCTGGACAAATACCTGACAAGACGCGTCTTCGAGCCCCTCGGGATGAATGAGACGATGTATCGTCCCGCCGACTCGCTCAAATACCGCATCGCTCCTACCGAGGTTACACCGCCACGCGGCTACCCCCTGAGGGGCGAGGTCCACGATGAAAACGCTTACGCCCTGGGCGGCGTGGCTGGACACGCCGGCCTCTTCAGTACGGCGGCTGACCTCTCGGTTTTCGCGCAAATGATGCTGAATGGCGGCGAGTACAACGGCGTCCAGATCATCAGCAAGCCAACCGTCGAGCTCTTCACCTCGCGGTCGTTCGGTCACCGTGCTCTTGGCTGGGATACGGCTGAGGGAGACTACGGATCGGGCCGGTACCTCGGACCGACCGCGTATGGCCACACTGGCTTCACGGGCACCTCGATGTGGATCGATCCCGAACGCGAGATGTTCGTGATCCTTCTCACCAACCGGGTGCACGCTGCGCGTGCTCTCAGGCCGGCGAAGGTCATCTCGGATGTCCGCGCCGACCTATCGGATGCGGCGGTACTCTCCGTCCTGGACGGACCAAAGCTCACTTCCGGGTCGAGAGCTTTCCGCGCTGACCGCGAAGCCGGCTGGAATCCGCCGCCACGACGCGCGTCGAGACGACGCCACGGCTCATCCCGGCACCACTCGATTGCCAGCGCGACGTCGAGAAGCCGGGCCGGGTCCGCGAAGAAGAGTTCCTCTGGCAAAAAGGCCAAAAAGACTCATTAGTTCTTCTACGGTGGATAGCGAGAGGGCGCCCGAAAAGGCGCCCTCTCTTGTTTCAGCACCTGTGAGCTAGTGATTATTCGGTAGTCACCGCGGAATCCGGAATGACCGACGAATCAACAACTACCCCAACTCCGACTGAAGCGCCTGCCACGAGCGGGGTGGTGTCCGAAGACCAGGTGAAGCTCGCGCTACGCCGAGTGAAGGACCCGGATCTCCAGCTCAATATCATCGACCTTGGGCTGGTTTACGGCATCGCGGTCGATGGCACCACGGTCAAGGTCGACATGACTCTCACGTCTCCCGCGTGTCCGTCAGGTCCGGAGCTGATGACCAACGCCGAGAAAGAGATCAAGACGCTGCCAGGCGTCGAAAAGGCGGAAGTAAATCTCGTGTGGATGCCCTTCTGGACGCCCGAGAAGATGGAGCCACGAGTGAGGGCGTACCTCGGCTTCTAGTGACAGGGCGAGTCACCCGATAAAATTGAGCGCGTGCGCCTTGATATCAGAGCCGTAGCTCTCGCGCCGCTTCTGTTCGTCGCCGCCTGCGCGACGAACCCCCAGCCAAGTAAGAAGGTAGCTTCTGCCAAACGGTCGGCGGCGGACAGCATCGGCTGCCTGGATACACTCCATGCGGCTGATTCGGTGTCGATGATCGTCAAGATGAGCGTTGCGTCTCAGGACCCCAAGGTCTCGTTGCCGCGCGACTTCGAGGACTTGTTCGTCGAGGAGTTCCGCTCCCGCTTCAGGCTTCCGTCGAAATTGGCGTTGAGTGTCGTTATGGGATCACAGCCGTGCGATTCACTGGGCTCGCGATGCGTGGGGGGCGTACTTAGCGTGGGGGCAGTGGCCTACGCCACGGTGCACAATGATGGCAAGCTGTCGGACATAGCGGTGGTCGATGTCGCGTTGACGCCTGGTTTCGCCGACAGCGTGAAATCCGCGCTGCAATCGATGTCGCGCGCTGAGCTGGTGCCGCCTATTGGGGATGTCGATCCGATTCCCGTCCTGGTCCAGATCGTCCAGGAGGACGAACCGGACACCGTTCCGAAGGTTCGACACGTGTTTCAGGCGAAGGTGCCGAAGTACGACTGGCCGTTCAGCTACGCATCAATGCCCGCGGCGGGTGTAGACGCCAAGTACCCCTTCAATGCGCGCCTGGCGGGCGTCGAGGACAGCGTGACACTGGCATTCACGGTGGACGCAGATGGCGCGATTGCCGCCGAATCGATCGAGCTCGTGAGCGCCAACTATCAAGATTTCGTCGCGTCGGTGCTCGATGCGCTCGGTCGGACGCGCTATCACCCGGCCCATTTGGGGGACTGTGCCGTGTCGACGCGGATGAGACAGCGATTCTTGTTCAAGGTGCCGGAATAGGTTCGGACTTTCTACGTCGGCTGCAACGCTCGAACGAACCCTTCCCCCATCTCCTCTATCTGCCAACGACGTAGATCGGGAACAGCGGCAAGGTCCTCGATCGTCTTCGCGCCGCTCCGCGCCACGTTTTCCAGTCTCTCCCGCGAGCACAACACCCCTGGATCCAGATCCAGTCTCGTCGCCGCTGCATCACGCACCAATTTGAGACGGGCAACCTTGTCGTCGAAGTCGCGATCCTTGTTCCAGCGCTGACCCTTCGGAAACTTCGGCAGCTCCGCCTCGGGTGCTTCCATCCCGCGTCGAATCGCCGAGATGATGTCGGCCCCCGCGCGCTCGATCATTCCCTTCGGCATCCCCTTGATCGCGCTCAGCTCCGCCGTGTTCTTAGGCGCGCGGCGCGCAATCGCGAACAGGGCTTCGTTACCCATCACCCGGAAAGTGGCGCGATCGAGCTGCGCCGCAACAGTGTCACGCCAGTTGGCGATCTCGCGCAGGACGGCGAGCTCGCGACGGGATAGATCGCGCGCGCCTTTTAGACGGAGGAAGCCTTCCATGCTCTCCTCTACTTCCCAGCGCGTTCCCTCGAGGCGGGCGAACTCCTCCTGCGCCCAGTGCAGGCGGCCGCGACGCTCCAGCTCGCCGTTCATCTGATCCTTGAGTTGCAGCAGATATCTGGTGTCCTGTGCGGCGTACTCCAACATGTCCGCCGTGAGCGGACGCATCGACCAGTCCGCGCGCTGGTGCTTCTTGTCCAGCTTCACGTCGAAGTATTGATCGAGCAGCGCCGCGAGCCCAAATGACTTGATTCCCAGCAGCTGCGACGCGACCCGGGTGTCAAAGATGTTGGTGACGTGCCAGCCGTAGTCCTGATGCAGCAGTCTTAGGTCGTAGTCCGCATCGTGGAAGACGACTTCTACGGCCTTGCTCTGGAGCAGTTGGCCCAGTTTGGCGGGCGATCCGATCGGAAGTGGATCGATGATCGCGCTGTGCTTCCGCGTCGAGATCTGGAGCAGATAGATGCGATCGAGAAAGCGATGGAAGCTCGCCCCCTCGGTATCGAGGGCGAGCTCCTTCACATCGGATATTTCAGAGAGGAAGCCGTCTACCTCGGGTATCTTGTCCAGGTAGAGGGCGCCGTCCGTAGTGGCAGGAGGCATCACCCAAATCTAGTGCGTTGATGGTGACCCGCTCCGCTGGCGTTAAGTTTCGGCGCGGTCCACTCATTCTGCGATCCCATGACTGAAAACCTGAAAGTTCACATTTATCCAAGCGACTGCGATGCGGTGGGGCACGTCAATCACGCCCACATGCTAACGCTGCTGGAGCGGGCGCGATGGTCCGCGCTCGAGCGTCACATGTCGTATGACGAGTACATGAAATCGAGCCTGTGGGCTGTGGTTCGAAAGGTCGAGGCGTCCTATCAGGCGCAGACGTTCCCTGGCGATGATCTCAGCATCAGAACGGGACTCACGTCCGTCGGAAACACCAGCTTCATCGTGCGACAGGAAGTACGGAATCAGCGCGACGCGGTGGTCTGCGATGCGTCGATCGTGTATGTAACCGTGTCGCATGAAGGAAAGCCAATTCCGGTTCCCGATCAGTGGCGGACGCTCTTCGCCCCGTGGGAAGAGGAACAATCCCGTTGAGTAATCCGGGGCGGCTGTCAATGGGCGCGGTCACGTCGGACGAGGAAAAACTCCGTTGAGCAATCCTGTGCCCGACGGCGTCAGCGCGAGAGAGCTATCGATTCCCGCCCAAATCGGCGCCGTGCTGTTCCGGCACCGCGGCTGGCTGCCACTTCTCTTTCTCGGAATTCCCCTCGTGATGCCGGGAGCCACTTCTCCGTTTCGCTGGGAAGTTGGGATCGCGCTCATCGTGATCGGCGAAGTGATTCGCCTGGCGGGCGTTGCCGCGGCCGGCACCGTGACGCGCCGCCGCTCACGCAACGTGCAGCGGCTGGTCACGTACGGAATCTTCGCGTGGGCGAGGAACCCGCTCTACATCGGCAACTTTCTGATCTGGCTGGGGTTCGTCACCATCTCTGGCGT
>DASWBG010000267.1:0-5740 GCA_036390715.1 Gemmatimonadaceae bacterium | reverse complement strand
GATTGCCGACACAAAGCGTCCGACCGACGAGCAGTTGATCGAGGTCACCCGGCACATCATCGAGGAAGCGATCGCGCGCGGCCCGGTGGTCGTGGTAGGACGCGGCACGCAGGAGATGCTGGCCGAGAGGGAGGACACGCTGCACGTGTTTTGCTATGCGCCGAGGAAGGCGTTGATCGCGCGAACGATGAAGCGGGAGGGCATGAGCGCCGAGGAAGCGGCGCGCCTGGTAGACGACACCAACAAGCAGCGTGATCAGTGGGTAAGGCTGCACTGGGAGCGCGACAGGCGGGCGCTCGAGAATTACGATCTAAGCCTGAATACCGATAGACTCGGGATTGAGGGGTCCGCTCAACTGATTGTGAGCGCGGCGAGGAGCAGGTTCAAGCTTTAAGAGCAACTGCAACTGAACGGGATCCGAGATCCCAGAAGCATAGATGTCTGGGGTTAGACACTGCGCTCGGACCTCACAACCGCCATCACGTAAATGGTGTGGCTCGAATTCCCGAACCGCCATTCAAGCGCGCGCCCATGAACCGCCACGGAATGGTCGGCGCGCTGTGACGATTAACTGAGATCTCCGCCTCTCAGATCTCGGATCCCGTTCAGTTTTCTTTTTTTGGCCTCCGAGATCTCCGAATCCCCTTCGTTTCGTTTTCTACCTGGGATTCGTCGCCCATATCGTCGACTCTGTCACGAACCCCCGGTCCTCGATCTCGAGCATGCTCACGATCAACCGGCCAATGTCCGAAGCGTGCAACTTGCTCGGATTGTCCGGCCTGGCCGACGTTGGCGACGACTGACCTTCACCGAAGCTGGTCAGGACTTCGCTCGGGTTCACTTGCATGACCCGAATGTTGTGCTGCCGAAGCTCCGACCTCCAGCACTCGGTCATGGCGTGCACCGCGAATTTGCTCGAGCAGTACGCCGTACCATTGGCGAATCCCCGCTGTCCCGCCGTCGAGGAGATGTTCACGATATTACCGTAGCTCCGCCCAACGAAGTGCTTCGCTGATTCCCGCGCAACAAGCATCGCCCCGAGCACGTTGGTCTGCCAAACACGAAAGAACTCTTCTCCTGTCAGCTCGAGGAGAGGAGCGAACGATCCAAACCCGGCGTTGTTGATGAGCACGTTGTAGTCGCTGTACGCCTTGACCACCGTGGAGATCATGCGCAGTACGTCGTCTTCCTTGCTCACGTCGGCGACTATCGGCAGAGCACCGACCTCCTTGGCGGCGGCTTCGAGCATATCCTGGTGCCGCGCACAAATCGCCACTCGCGCGCCACGGTTACGTAGCAGACGCGCTGTCTCGAGTCCGATTCCACAACTGCCGCCGGTGACGAGCACCGCCGCGTTCTTCAGGTCCACTGTTTCTCCCTGGGGCCGATCACTTCTCGCACGAGGTCAGCAAAGTCCGTGACGTCGCCTTCCAGCGTGTCGAACGAAGTGATAAGGCGCGCTTCAGAAGTTGCCTCGTTCCAGACGTGAAACGGCCAACGGTCCTGCACCTTGGGAATTATCTCCTTCGGCATCGTTGCGAATACTTCGTTCGCCTGCACCTGCTGCGTGAGCGTGACGCCCTTGATCCCGGCAAGCTCTCCCGCCAAGAGCTGCGCCATCCTGTTCGCATGAGTCGCGCTTCTCTTCCAGAGATCGTTGGTCAGAAGCGCGCTAAACTGCGCCGCGATGAATCGCATCTTCGAAGAGAGCTGCATTCCCTGCATGCGCTTGAACTCGAAGTCGTCGGCCAGCGGCAGCTTGAAGAATACGACGGCTTCTCCCGCAACCAGGCCATTCTTTGTGCCCCCGAATGAGAGCGCGTCGATACCCGCGCCGCTCGTGATTGCCTTCAGCGGCACGTCGAGACTCACGGCCGCGTTGAAGATTCTCGCGCCATCCATGTGGAGCAGCAGCGAATGCGAATGCGCGAAATCTGCGATGGCCCGGATCTCCTGCGGCGTGTACACCGTACCATACTCCGTCGCCTGCGTGATCGAGATCGCACGCGGCTGCACGTGGTGTTCGTTCCCGATGTCGTGCAGGTGCTCGCGGATTCCGGGGACAGTGATCTTCCCGTGCGGCGACGGAACCGTGAGCAGCTTGCATCCAATGTGCTTTTCGGCGGCACCGCACTCGGAAGTGTAGACGTGCGCCGTCTCGGCGCAGATCACCGCCTGATGCGACTGGACCATGCTCTGAAGGCAGAGCACGTTCGCCGCTGTCCCGCTGAACACGAGAAATACCTCAGGATCGCCGCCCAGCTCGGCGGCGATCCTGGCAATGGCGTCGCGCGTATAGGGATCGCCGCCGTAGGAAGGGACATGACCGACGTTCGCGGCGGCCATCGCTTCAAGGACCTCGGGATGCACACCGGCCCAATTGTCGCTCGCGAACGCGCGTCCCGACTGTTGCTTGTGCGGCATGCGCCTAGGATAACTGCGGGAAGCGGGAAGCGGGAAGAGGGAAGCGCAAACAGTACCATGGCCGTTCAAGCTTTGGCGGCTAGTGGTGTCATGCGCCGCCCGCACTTCCCGCTTCCCTCTTCCCTCTTTCCGCTGCTAGTGAAAATCGCGGCTGGCGTGGACGAGTTGCTTCACTTCGAGCTCGCTGAATTTCTTGCCAATGACATTCCGTACTCCCCCATCGCGCTCGAACTTTCCCTCGACCGCCACGAAGGTCGAGAACTTCACCACCTCGGAATATTCCTCGACGAGCCTCTTGGAGACGATCACGTTGATGAACCCGAACTCGTCTTCCATCAGCAGGAACACCGTGCCCTTTGCGCTCTGCGGCTGCTGGCGGATGGTGACGAGTCCAGCCGTAGTGATCCACTCTCCGCCTTTGAGCTGCTCGAGCTGGCGTGAATCGAGCACTCCCGCGCTGCGCAGCTTCTTTCGCAGATGCTCCATCGGATGTCCGCTGACACTGATGCCGACCGAGAAGTAGTCGAGAAAGATCAGCTCGTCACGCGTGAGGGGACGCGGGTTGTAGGGTGTGATCCGCGCCGGAGCGAGGGGCAGGCTATCGCCCACTGCGCGCATCGCGACCCACGCGGCGCGGCGACGGTCCGGCTCCCAGGCGCCAAAGGCGCCGGCGCGTGCGAGATGCAGCGCGTCGGCCCGCTGCAGCTTTGCCCGCTGCACCACGTCGTCGATCGATGTGAAGCGATCCCATCCTCTCGCCGCCTTCAGCGCATCGAGAGATTTCTCGCCGAGCCCGCGGATATGCCGCCAGCCGATTCTGAGCGCCGGCCGATCCGGATTTTCCGTCGGCTCGGTGGTGCATTCCCAGTCGCCGTCGCGCATGCACGTCGGAAGAACTTTCAGCCCGTGACGTCTTGCATCGTGGATGAGAGTAGAGGGTGGGTAGAATCCCATCGGATACGAATTCAACAATCCAGCGTAGAACTCCGCCGTGTAGTGCGCCTTGAGATAGCCCGTCGCGTAGGCGATGAGAGCGAAGCTCCACGCATGCGATTCGGGAAATCCATAATTGGCGAAGCTCTTGAGATCCTCGGCGATCCTCGCCGCGACATCTTCCGTGACTCCCCGCTCGACCATGCGCGCGCGTAGCTGCTCCAGCACGCGGTGCAGCTTTTCCACTTTTCGAATATGTCCCATGGTGCGCCGCAGCTCGTCGGCCTGCGCCGCCGAGTAGCCGCCGAGCTTCATGGCGATCGCCATTGCCTGCTCCTGGAAGATCGGGATTCCCTGCGTACGCTTGAGAATCGGCTCCAGATCGGGATGCAGGTACGTCACGGGCTCGAGCCCACGCCGCCGCGCAGTGTAGGGATGCACGAAATTCGCCTGGATCGGACCGGGTCGAATGAGCGCCACCTGCACTACAATGTCGTACAGGCGATCGGGTTTGGTGTGCAACACCGACGCAATCTGCGCGCGACTCTCGATCTGAAACGTGCCGATCGTCTCGCCGGTCGCGATCAGGTTGTATGTCTCGGGATCGTCGGGAGGCAGCTTGTACATCTCCGGCCTGGTTCCGGTGCGAACCTCGATCATGTCGAACGCGCGTCGCACCAGTGAGAGAGCACCCAGTCCGAGGAAATCGAACTTCGGCACGCCGACGGCATCGAGATCGTCCTTATCGAACTGTATGATCGTGCGACCCATCGTCGTGTGTTCGACCGGCATGTAGTCGCCGAGCGGCGCGGAAGACAGCACGAATCCGCCGACGTGCGTGGAGCGAAGACGAGGGACTCCCTCGAACGCGGCCATCGCCGCGAGAGTCGCTTTCCCGCGTGGATTGTCGAAATCGAGGCCGAGCTTGGGAGCGAGGATCTCTTCGATGTACTTCGCGCCTTCGATCGGATCACTCCAGTGGATTCTCTTGGAGATGTTGTTCGCCATCTCCACTGGATAGCCGAAGGCCCGCATCGAATCGCGAATCGCGTTCGGTCCGCGATACATCTGCACGATGCAGGTGATCGCTGCCTGGGCGCGGTTGTACTTCCCGTAGACGTAGTCGAGCACTTCCTCGCGCCGGTCGTGCTCGATGTCCACGTCGATGTCGGGGGCTTCGGTCTGCCCATCGACACGGATCTCGGAGAGAAAGCGCTCGAACAGAAGTCCGTGCCGTACCGGATCCACCGCCGTGATCGCAAGACAGTACGCGACCGCCGAGTTCGCGGCGCTACCGCGTCCCTGGCAGAGGATTCCCTTCTGCCTGGCGAAGTGCACGGCGTCCCACATCACCAGAAAAAATCCGGCGAAGCCGAGATTCCCGATGACCCGCAGCTCGTGATTCAGCTGCGCGGTCTGCTTTTCGTCGACCTCGCCCCATCTTTCTCGCGCGCCCTCAAAAACCTTCTCGCGCAGAAAGGTGTCGTCGTTGTAGCCGGAGGGGACCGCGAATTTGGGCAGCGGCGGTCGCACCCAGGCGAGACTGAAATCGCACTCCGACGCGATTCGCTCGCTCTCCTCCAGCCCCGCTTCGCGCCCTTTCCAGCGCGTGGCCATTTCTTCGGGGGATGCGAGACGCCACTCGCCGTTCGGATGCAGCAACCCGCGCGCGAGCGCGTCGTCGATGGTCGTGTCGTATCGAAGGGCGGTGAGGACATCGTGTACGAGCCGGCTGTCGTTGTCGATGTAGCGTGCCTCCTGACAAATCACCCACGGCACTTTGTGACGCTCGGCCAGATCGATCAGCGCGGAGGCGAGCGCCGACTCGTTGCCACTCGTGTGATGCAGCTGCACTTCGACCGCGAGCCTGTCCCCGAAGGCTTCGCGCCACCGACAGAGCGTGCGCTCCGCGCTTCTGTAATCACCAGTGCGGAGACTGGATGCGACCGGCCCGGACGCCGGACCGGTCAACACCTGCAGTCCTTCACTCCGCTCCGCTACCTGTTGCCACGAGATGCGCGGGCGTCCGCGTGTCTTCTTTCCATCTCCCTTCTGCCACGTCGAGAGCTCACCGACGCGCGACCTGGTGACGAGAGAGGCCAGATTGTTGAAGCCTTCTTTCGTCCGAGCCAGGAAGGCGGCGGGACATCCATCGATCACGAGCTCGGCACCGACTATGGGCTTCACATTTTGCCGGCGCGCTTCGAGTCCGAATCGAACTATTCCTCCGAGATCGGCGGTGTCGGTAATCCCGATGGCGCTGTAGCCGAGCGATGCCGCGCGGGCGGCCAGTGCTTCCGGAGAGGCGCTGCCGTCGCCGAAAGAGAAGGCGGAACGGGCTTTCAACTCGACGAATCCCATAGCTGGAGTATACCCGAACAAA
>DASWBG010000266.1:0-6173 GCA_036390715.1 Gemmatimonadaceae bacterium | reverse complement strand
TTCTCGACTTTCACGAGAAGAAGGCGCGCGATGTCATGCGACCCCGAACGGAGGTGGTGGCTTTGGACATCGAAGCGACCGAAGAAGAGGTCTGGGAAATCCTGCGGCGCGAACGGTACTCACGCTATCCGGTATACCGCGAATCGCTCGATGACGTGACCGGCGTGTTTCTGGCAAAGGACCTGTGGCTCCACTCGGGCGACGCTCCCTTTAATCTCGCCGACTTCGTGCGGGAGCCGATGTACGTGCCCGATAGCCGTCCCGCGGAACGAGTACTCGATGACCTGAGAAAGACCCGGGCGCACATGGCTGTCGTGCTGGACGAGTACGGCGGCACCGCGGGCATCCTCACGATGGAGGACCTCGTCGAGGAAGTCGTCGGAGACATCGCCGATGAATACGACTTCGCCTCGCGCGAATCCATAGTGACGGATGGCGTGCTGGAGCTCGCGGGATCTCTGTCGCTGATCGATGTCCGTTCGGACTATCGCATCCAGATTCCCGACGGTGACTGGACGACCCTCGGAGGATTCGCTTTCGCAAAGCTGGGACGTCTTCCACGGATGGGTGACCGGATCCCGATCCCGGGGGGAGAAATGGAAGTCGTGGCGATGGATGGGCGGCGCATCGCCGCTCTCAGGATACACCGCGCCGGCAGCAGACAGCCGGCGGTCGCTCAGCCCGCCTAGAGCTTTCGGCGGAACACGCCGCACGCGCCGAACGCAATCGCGTCCTTCGGCCGGCTGTTGTGCGCCGCGGTACACGGCAGCAGTGAGCTCCTCGCCACCCAGTTTGCTCGTCGGCGCGACCCGATGTCGGATACGAAGCGATCGACGAGGGTTGCTCGCGAGGGATCGAAGGCCGAGAGAGCGGCCGCCGTCTTGATCGCGAGCTCGCTCTCGCGTGCGCGCATGTAGAGCAATGGCAGATGCGCGGCCACTGCAATGTCAGCGGTTGGGACAGGCCTGTCGATAGCCTCGGAGCGGTCCCATACGGCTTCGGTGTATTTGGCCTCCAGATAGTCCGAGTAGAGTTTTGCGGCAGTTGCGCTTCTGCCTGAGAACTCGAGACGTTTTCCTACAGATAGATAGGTCTCTGGCGCGCCCACGTATCCAAGCCTGAGCGAGCTCTGTAGCATCGCAAGGGCAGAATCGCCCTGCCCCGCTCCGAGGTAGGCGTCTGCCAGCTTGTACCGCGGCTCGCCCAGAAGCGGATCGCTTTTCACCGCGTCGCTCAGCACCACGAGCGCGCGTTCATAGTCCCGATCCCCCGTGTAGACGTCGGCGAGCGCGATCCGCTGCTCGATTCGATGCGGACTGAGCTCGATCGCTTTGTGAAGCGCATCGATCGCCTGCTGTTCGTACGATGGCGACCCGTAGAACTCCGCTGCCTCCACCAGCAAGCCGCCTTCGTGCGTATACAGTCTGTCGTTCAAAGTGTCGCGGTGGATCTCGCGCGCAAACGCGGCAAATGACTCCGCGAACGCGCGGCTGAGCATTCGTCGCTGACTCGGATTGGCTCGTATCTCCCGCAGGCGAGGGCGGAGCGATCCGATGAACTCGGCCATCACGATGGGCGTGTGCGCGGTCTGCCCGGCACGGGAGTTCGCCACCAGGTCGAGCTCGGAGAATGTCTCGGCGATAGAGCCCCTCGCTGAACCGATCCTCGCCAGCGCGCGATTCGCACGAAGCGGAGTGTAGCCTTCGCCGTAGAGCACGGCGATGAGTACGACGATCGAGGCGAGTGCGAGCGCCGGCCGAGCCAGTGTTCTCTCCGCGACGGTGCCTCTTACCTCGAGAACCACCGAGCCCACGGTACCCCTCGACGCGATCAACGCGGCGATCAGGACCCAGAGCATCGTCGAGTTGAGATCGACGAACCAGAAGATCAGATAGGTCGCGTAGGCGATCTGGAGTCCGGCCAGGACCGCAACCGCGGGCGCGGAGAGTCTGCCAGCACGATACGCCCTGACGAGCGTCAACCCGATCGCGATCCAAATGCCGAGAAACGCAATTGTCCCGATCAGGCCGGCGGTAGCGAGTGTCTCCAGAAACTGATTGTGCGTGCGATCGTATATGTCGGTGTCGATCCGATAGATCCCGGGATCAAAGTGTGCGCTCCAAACCAGATTGTGGTTCTCCAAGCCGTAGCCGAGTAGCGGGCGGTCCTTGAAGCCATCGATGGCGGCACGCCATTGCATCGTGCGGGATTCGTCCGAACCGGTGGGACTGGTTAAAGCCAGCCGTTGCAGCACCGTCGGAACGTGGCGCGTCACCGCGGTCGCGGGGAAAGCTCTGATGCCGGCAGTGAGTCCGGCGACGACGACGGCCAGAAATGCCGCCAATGCGAGAGCGATCCATTTCCTTCTCGACGCCGCGCTGACCATGCCGAAGATGAATCCTCCCACGATCGCGCCCAGCACCAAGCCGATTACGGTGCTTCTGTTCTCGGCATAAATCAGTGCGAGCAGGTTCGCTCCCCCAGCCAGAACATAGAGCACGCGGTATCGGACGCTCGTCGCCGAGAGATATCCCGCTAGCGCGACGTTCATCAGGAGATACGCCGCCAGAAGCCCTGAATTGCCGAAAGTCGAAGAGCTGGCTCCCGCGACCGCGTCCGCGGAACGGGCCCGGAGCCCGAGCCCGAAATGCTGCCCTATGGCAATCGCGCCGACAACAAGGCCAACCAGAAGCGCGCCGTTGAGGATCCAATTCCAGTCTTCGTCACGAAGAGTCCTCAGCAGCAGGAAGAAGAGGACGAGATGGAACCAGGCCCACACCCCGCCCATTCGCTCGAAGTCCCCAAAGAAACTGTGCATCGGCGCCGGGGAGCGCAGTGCGGAGAGAGATGCGGCGGCGAGAAACGCCACCAGCGACCAGAAAATCGGCTCGCTACGCAAGTCGAGCGAATTTCGCCCGAAGGAAAGCGCGAGAACGAGGGCAGCGGCTCCAACTTCGACGACGACGCGGAAGAAGATGTTCCGCGGAGCCACGTACGGAAAGAAAAAGTCGTACCCAACGATGAGTGGAACCAGCAGCGATGCGAGTAGCAGTGCGATGATCGCAGTTCGCCACGAGAGCCCGGGTAACCGCGCAGTAGAGATCTGCATCGGTCAGTCCGTGGTCGCTTCGGTCAGGCGCATCAGGACATCCGGCGTGATCTCGTGGCCGCCCTCGAATCTGATAATCGTGTGCGCCACTCCTAGCTGCCGCAGTCGCGCTTCCTGAGCGGCGATCAGCTCTGGTTTGGCGAACTCATCGTTGGTGCCGAGGACAATAGTCAAGGGCGACCGCTTCGCGAGACGAGCGGCGCGTTCCATATCGAGCTCGGAGGGCAACAAGCCCGCATACAATACGACGCGGTCCGGATCGACTTTCCCGCGAGCCACCCAACGCGCAGCGGTAGCCGTGCCCTGTGAGAAGCCCAGCACGCACACCTGGACTTTCGCCCGATCGACGGTCGAAAAGATCTCGTCATACAGCAAGTCGAGGTATCCCACGTAGTCCTGCATCTCGAGCTCGCGATCTTCAACGGTCATCCAGCTCGCGCCGACCGGTGCGTCCGCCGGATGCGGTCCCCCTTGGGGAGGCGAGAGGTAGTAGCGCGACAGCGCTTCTGGCGCGATGAAGAGGCGATCCGGACGTTCCAGCGGCAGGAATCTGGAAAGGAATCGCCTGGCCAGCTGCCCGTGACCATGACAGACGATCCACACTTCGGTCAGCTCCGCCTCGAGGGACCCCATGATCGCATAACGCGCAGACCTGGGAACTTTGAGATGGCGCTGTTCGAAGGCGCGAAATTTTTTTTCCGGCGCGACGGGAATCGGCACAGAGACGCTCGATTGGTGCAACGGACTACCTGGTCAGTGGCTGGAACATGTCTTGCCCCCTATGAATGTACCATTCCCCGCCCGAAATGATTCGCTACGTCGCCCTCATTGCGCTGCTTTTCCCTCTCGCCGCCTGCTCCGTGTCCGAGGATCAGGAGGTGGCAATCGGCCGCCAGAACGCAGAGGAGATCAACGCCCAGTTGCCCATCGTCACCGATCCCACAATTAGCGGCTACATCCAGGCCGTTGGCGAATCAATCGCCAAAAAGACCAGCCGGTCTGACCTGGACTGGCACTTTTACGTGGTCAACACGAAGCAGGTCAACGCATTCGCGCTGCCGGGCGGATTCATTTACGTGAACCGCGGACTAATCGAAAGTGCAGACCGGCTCGATGAGCTCACCGGAACGCTCGGCCACGAGATTGGCCACGTCGTCCAACGACACTCCGTCAAGCAGATGGAAAGCGCCCAGAAAGCGAACCTTGGAGTTGTCGTCGTGTGCACCTTGACCAGCATTTGTCACAGCGGACTTGCCCAGGCCGCAGTACAAGTGGGTGGATCCGCGCTTTTTGCGAGGTATAGCCGGATCGACGAGCTGCAGGCGGACTCGGAGGGCGTCGTGAATGTCACGCGAGCCGGTTACGATCCTCAGGGAATTCCCGATCTCTTTCAGGTGCTGCTGAAGGAGCGCGAATACCAACCGTCGAAGGTCGAAGGATGGTTCGCATCCCATCCGCTGGAAGAAGCGCGAATCCAGAGGGCGAAGGATCTGATCGCGCAACAGCGACTTGATCCATCACAAAGGCTGATCGTCGATTCACCGGAGTTTCACGCATTCAAGACGCGCGTCTCCGAGCTTCCAGCACCACCGCCGCCAAGGCAGCTTCCGAGCAATCAACAGGAGTAACGGGGTCGCTCTCTATTGCAGCGGCGGGCGCGAATAGAATTACTCGGCCCGAGTTTTATTGCGACATACTGCGCCGCGCGCAGTAGCCGGACTTGGAGCTAGCTGGTCAGCCCTTGTGCCGGAAGGTGATGCGTCCTCTCGTGAGGTCGTAAGGTGACACCTCGAGAGTTACGCGATCACCAGCGAGAACGCGGATGCGAAACCTCCGCATTTTTCCCGCAATCGTGGCGTGTACGTCGTGGCCGTTGTTCACCTGCACGCGAAACGTCGCATCGGGCAGCACTTCGGTAACGGTTCCTTCAAGCTCGATTGCTTCTTCCTTTGCCATAAATCTCCTCGGCCGATTACGGTGACAGTTACAACCCACTGCGAGGGGAGCTAGGCGGAAGGTTCGAGGTGCTAGGTGCATGGTAGGAGGTAGAAGCGCCACGGGCGCGCGGTACCTCATACCTCGATCCTACTACCTCGCACCCCCTACCTTACTCTTCTCGCAGTTGCAGTTCCAATCCTTTCTCGGTAGTAGCCAAAAAAAACCGGGGCCGCTCTGGACAAATCCAGATCGGCCCCGATCCTATCCTGCGTTCAGCAAGCTACGACTTAAGCGCCGAGCTTGGTGACGTTCTCGGCCGCTGGGCCCTTCTGGCCCTGCACGACGTCGAACTCAACGCGCTCGCCCTCAGCCAACGACTTGAAGCCGTTGCCCTGAATGGCGGAATGATGAACGAAGCAATCCTTCTGTCCGTTCTCTGGGGTGATGAAGCCAAAGCCCTTGGCGTCGTTGAACCACTTTACTTTGCCGGTAGTACGCATGTTCGGTACATCCTCATTCAATTGTGTCGGAGTGCCGTGTTTGCGGTACCTTTCCGACTACTGTTTGTTCGCGGCCGAAATGGCCGCATTTATCCGCCAGAAACCAAAAAAGACCCGGCAAAATCCCAGGTCCCTCTACAGTTCGCTGGCTCAGATGCGCAATCGTTGCGCTTCAGGGTACAAACTTAACCCTGTTGGGCGTTGCCGTCAATGAAAGATTGATTTGCTCGCCGGGTAGCTCGCGGCTTGGTAGCTCGGCTGTTAGCTCGGCTGGTAGCCGAGAAGCCCGGCTCTTCGCACATTTTTGGACGCATGCCCTACGCCTTTCACACCGTCGACGTTTTCACGGATCACCTCCACGGTGGGAACCCCCTCGCCGTGGTTCCGGACGCGCGCGGATTGTCAGAGGCACAAATGCAGGCGATAACTCGCGAGTTCAACTACTCGGAAACCGTCTTCGTCTTCCCTCCCGAGCAAAGCCGCAATACTCGTCGCGTGCGCATCTTCACGCCCGGATCGGAGCTCCCGTTCGCCGGGCATCCCACCGTCGGCTGCGCGTTCGTTCTCGCGGCAATCGGTGAGATTCCTCTCAACGGGGACGAGACGCGAATCGTGCTCGAGGAAGG
>DASWBG010000265.1:0-5817 GCA_036390715.1 Gemmatimonadaceae bacterium | reverse complement strand
TCATTGCCGCACGATAACCCGGTGTTGCGTGAAACCGTCTGCTCTTCTTTTCCCGCACAGGCGAGTAGAGCTCCGAGGATGGAGCAAGTGACGAGTTTATTCATCGGTCGAAATTTGTCTGGCTAGCTAACGCCTTAGTTCAGCTGCGGGCGATTGCACTCTGATCATACAACACCTAACGACTTGCCAGCGACCGTCTGCTGCAACGTTCGTTAGGCAGTGCGGGACTCTAACTGTCAAAGTGATCGTCGCGTCGATAAAGAAGCGGATCGGAGAACTTTCGCCAATAGTTCGAATTACTCGCCCACCCGGCTAGTGCAATCCCCGCCAGGACAGCTAGGCCCGCGAGCACGAACCTTTCCTGGCCTGCTAGCCAGATCGCAACAAACCATAACGCGACATCCAGTATGCTCGCGGTGACCCGTAAGAAAACGAAAAACCCGACAGGTAGTTTGCGTGGCATCTGCCTAACGCCTTAGTTCAGCTGCGGGCGATTCTAACGTGAACATACTCAACCCAGCAACTTTAACGCGCCCGTCTGCTGCAACGTTCGTTAGGCAGCGCGCCATCAGCGGATGACAGGGCAACCAAAAGCGTCCCAGGTCTCTTTGGGTGTGAGTATAGGTTGTGTCCACCCGTCGCTGACGCCCTTGACGCGAACTGTACGCACTTCATAGCTCGTCCCTGTCGTCATCCACCGATCAGGACATCGTTGGCGTGTCTCTTTAACGAGACTGGCGACGAGGGTGTCGGACTCGAGGTGAATGTCCTTTATCGCGACTACCAAAACAACGGAGTCGCTTACTCCTGGTACTCGTGCGTTCGTTGCCGTCATTAGGTGTGACGCCACTCTAGCCCAGCGCGGACCACTAGGCACGTCAACTTTGATCACATGGCGTCGCCCGAGCGCTGCGGCTGCGATTTCGAAATCGACAAGCTGAAAGAGCGCTGGACTGGTCATGTAAACGACCGTCGAGTCGGGAACACCCAGCACCTGCGCGTCCAGACGCAGCGCGAAGACGAATGCGATGAAAAGGCTGACAACTGATGCTCGATGCATGCTGTCGATGAGAAATATCGTTTGGTCCGCCTAACGCCCCAGTTCAGCTGCGGGCGATTCAACTCTGAACATACACAACCCAACGACTTGGTCGCGACCGTCAGCTGCAACGTTCGTTAGGTCGCGCCTTCGGCGTGTCTCGGCCTAAGTGCGACCGCGAGGAGCAACATGAACAGAGGTGCAGTGATGCCCCACGGGAAACCGAGCAATAGGAGTTTGTAGGAGTATGTCGGGTAGAAGTACACGACGCCGGCGAGCAGCGTCGCCACACCATTCGCGAGACAGGTGATCCGAACCCACCGCTCGACACCAGCGTTACGCAGGACTGGAACAATCACTAACGTCGTGAGACCCATCGCGATGTACGCGATGGCATCAAAATCCCAGAGTAGGGAGTGCGGTGTCTGTTCAAGAAGTCGGACCGTGTCGGCGGCGCCTCGCAGCTTCGCTGGGATTACCGTGGTGAGTTGGACGACGTAATTAGCGGTGCCGAACACCGCGTACATTGTTGTGAAAATTAGCGCCGCCTGAGTCCAGAATCGCTGGTCGCTGGGCCTGGAGTAGTGCAAGGCGAGCATTTCGAAGACAAACGGAACGACGATGCAGAGAGATGTCCCGAATATCAGAATTTCATCAAGTGGAAAATGCAGAACGCCTAACACCTGTAAGATCTGCACGAGGTCGTAGGCGACGGTCGCTGTGAATGCGGCCAAGCCTGCCCAGAATCCGATGCGGCCGATTGAAAGCATCATGACAATCCAAGATCCAGGTTGGTGCGGCCTAACGCCCAAGTTCAGCTGCGAGCGATCTGCTCAACATGCGCAGAGGGATTCGCGGACAGCAAGATCTCTCCACGCGATCAACCCAACGATTAACACGCGCTCGTCTGCTGCAACTACCGTTAGATGGCGGCGCAAGAACCTGAGGGCTACCAGTCGGGACGCAGAATATCCTGGAGCGAGTCCGGAGTGATGCTCTTTTGGCCGGTGCCGTCGGCGTTGATCACGTTCAGGTGAAACGTGAAGGTAGGTTGCGAGACGTCATAGTGAATGAGAACCAGTTGCGTGCCGTCCGGTGACCACGCAGGCGACTCATCGCGGATGGTCGGAGCTGGTGTATATGTGAGTTGCCGCTCGCCAGACCCATCCGCGTTAACAATGAAGATCACCTGGTTCGAATTCGGAATGGCCCGCTGGAACGCAATCCGCGTCCCGTCGGGAGACCAACGGGCGCGCTCCCCCGACGTCGCCACCAAGGTTGCGCTGGAGCCATCCAGATTAGCGACGTAAATGTCACCGCCGAAAGAACCGGTCTGATAAAGAATCTTGTCGCCGACCGGAGACCAGTCAGGAGCGGACGCCAGCCTGCCCCACATTTGAGACAAGGAATAGCTGGTGCCGTCGCTCACCTTGATCACCGCCTGCGCCGCGTCGCAATCGACGAGCATACGATCGCCGCTCGGCGACCAGGTGAAGACGCCGGCGCCGTTCGGGCAGGCGCTCGGAGTGTACGCCGTGTGCGCGCCGATCAAATCCGCGCGCATCGTCCAGATGCTGCCGGCGCCACCGATGTTTGCGGTCGTAAACGCGATCTGCTTCCTGTCGGGCGACCGCCGCGGAAAAAAGATCTGGCCCAACCCCTGTTCCGAAAACCTGTAAAGCCCCGCGCCATCTGGCATGACGCCGTACAAGGCATTCACTCCCGGATAGGCCGCAGCCTTCGCCGAGAAGAGAATCATCTTGTCGACTTCGGGCGGCAATGCGCCGGTGGAATCGGAGCAGGCTGAGAGCGCGGTTGACACGATCACAAGCGCGGCCAACAGCGGTAGTCTTTTCAGCCACAAATCCATAACGTCGTCAGTGTGTGCGAAGCATAAAATTACTCGCCGGCATCTCGATGAGCCCGGGATTCTATTTCGTCCATCTAACGCCTATTACCTTGCCAAAAAAACCAAATGGTTGCGTGGCTCGCAGTCTTTCCGCACTCTAACGATACGGCGAGCAGCCGCAAAGTACCTGAAACGCCAACACTTAGGCAAAGTCCGTCACAATGGTGTTCGGCGATAGGCTGCGAGATCAGCTACATAATATTCGCTTGCTGCCTTTAGTGCGAAAATGCATCGATCGGGCTCCGGACTCCTCGCCCTCCACCCCGTAGTACGTGCGTGTAGATCATGGTCGTCCGAACATCCGAATGGCCCAGCAACTCCTGAACCGTCCGGATATCGTAGCCGTTCTCGATTAAATGCGTTGCAAACGAATGCCTGAATGTGTGACACGTCGCGCGCTTCGCCAGCCCTTCCGCTCGCACCGCCTCTGCCACCGCCCGCTGAATTACCGTCACGTGAAGATGATGCCTCCGAACTTCGCGCGTCATCACGTCGATATGAGTTCGCGCTGCCGGAAATACATACTGCCATCTCCACTCCGTCGAGGCATTCGGGTACTTTCGCGCCAATCCATTCGGAATATCGACCCTTCCACCGCCGCGCTTCAGATCTCTTGCATGCATAGCCCGGACGGCTTCGAGATGTTCTCGCAGCTGCCCTTCAACAGCTACCGGAAGCATCGTCAAACGATCCTTGTCTCCCTTACCACTCCTCACCACAATCTCATGCGCGCCAAAATCGAGATCCTTAACGCGAAGGTGCAGGCACTCAAGCACGCGGAGACCGGAGCCGTATAAAAGCATCACCACCAACCGGGGCGTTGCCTCCATTCTTCCTATCACCTGCTTTACTTCGTCTTTTGTCAGCACGACTGGCACTCGGATAGACGGTTTGGCCCGAGGGATCGGCTCCAGTTCCTCCAATGGCGTTCCCAGTACCTCGCGGTAAAGAAATGAGATTGCCGCCATCGCCTGGTTCTGCGTGGAAGCGGTGACGCGATTGCGAATTGCAAGCGCCGACAGGAATTCGACCACTTTATCGCGATCGAGGCCCGAGGGGTGACACGTCCCGTGATACCGGACGTAGCGAACAACCCAGCGAATGTATGTTCGCGCGGTTGCGTCGCTGTAATGTCTAAGGCCTAGCTCCCTGCTCAGCGCTTGGAGCAGCGGAGACCGATACATCCGCTGGCGCGGAGCAGCCGTGGCCATACCACGAGTGTGCCGGCGGAGGATAGTACAGGCAGCCATCCATTTTCATCAACCGTGCTCGTTAAGCCGCGCGCCGCAGCAAAAGACAGAGACCGATTTCAATAACACCAAACGCCGTCCCCACGGGCAGGTACCACAGCGTCAACACCGCCGCGATAAGAGCCGCGTTCACCGCCCACGAAACCCGTCGCAGCAGTGCGCCCGCGACGATCAGCCACGCCAGTCCAAACGCGACGAAGATGAGTTTCATCAACACTGACCGCGGCGCGATCCCCACGCTCTCAACGATATAATGCCACGGTCCGAGCTCGCCCGCACGCGCACCAGAGCGCGGCGTCACATAGTCGCCCACTGTGAGCGCGCGCGTTCCATCGAATCCCATCCAGAGCCCCTCGATCAGGGCGAGAATGATGATCGTGACGCGAGGCATTCGCACTAACCCGCGCTCATCACCGGATCAGGCGCCTCAACGCGCACACCCGCCGCTGAATCCTCTGCTTCGCTCACCGGTGTCGACATGGGCGCCGGCAGCCGCTTCGCGAAGATCAGCTTGTCATCGCCCGGCTTGTAATACTCCTTGATCTTCCCCACCAGGTCGTAACCAGTCTTCTCGTAAAACTGGATCGTCCCGCCGTAAGTCTCCTGCGACGATGTCTCCACCAGCAGCATCTTCCCGCCACGCCGCACTATCTCTTCCTCGGCGAATTTCAGTAACCGCTTCCCAACGCCACCACGATGCAGGGACTTGTCGACTGCGATCCAGTACAGATCGTACGTCGACTCAGTGAGCGGTGTCGGTCCGAAGCACACATAGCCCAGGACTTCCGAACTCTCCTCGTCCCGCGCGTCGAGAACGTAAGTGAGGTATCCGCTGTGCTCTCCGAGATCGAGCCACTCGTCGATCAGCTCCAGCGCGGTTCCCACCTCCTCGGGCGTAAAATTCCCCGCGTTCTCGAGAATCCTGAAGACGCCGCTTCGATCGGCCGCGACCATCGGCCTGATTGTCCGAGTCATCGACTTCGTCGTTAGTTACTGGGGACCTGTGGCGAGTCCCGCCGTCCCGCTTCCCGCCTCCCGCTTCCCGCTTCCCTCATATCTGCAGCGACCTTCCCAAAACTCCAAGCGCCGCTTCCTTCACCGCTTCGCTGAGCGTCGGGTGCGAGTGCACGGTGATGCCGATGTCCTCGGATGACCCTCTGTACTCGAACGCCAGCACCGCCTCCTGAATCAGCTCCGACACACCCGGCCCGATCATGTGCGCGCCGAGCAGCTCGTCGGTCTCGGCGTCCGCAATGAACTTGACGAAACCAGTCGTGTCCCCCGCCGTACGCGCGCGGGCATTGGCGGAGAAGGGAAACTTGCCGGTCTTGTATTGTCGCCCGCTCGCCTTCACCTCGTGCTCGGCCAATCCTACCGTCGCGATCTCCGGCCACGTGTACACCACCGACGGCATCGACTTGTAATCGATGTGCGACCACTGACCAGCGATCACTTCGACTGCCACGACGCCCTCGTCCTCGGCCTTGTGCGCGAGGAGCTTGCCACCCACCACGTCTCCAATCGCATAGACGTTGGGAATGTTGGTGCGCATCTGCGCGTCCACCAGAATCTCACCTCGCTTACTCACACCAAGACCTAGCGCGGCAGCGTCGATACCG
>DASWBG010000264.1:0-4049 GCA_036390715.1 Gemmatimonadaceae bacterium | reverse complement strand
GCGACGTAGGTCACGCGAGCGTCTGGACCAAGGCGATTCTTGATTGCGGCCTGCACGGTGACTGCGGTCGCGTCGTGCCCGAACCCGAACATGCCGGCGGGAGTGGGCCCTCCGGTCATGTCGCCCGGCGAGTCGGCCAGGGTTCCGATTACCGCCACGTTCTTTACCGCTTTCGACAGAGGCAAAACGTGATGGTCGTTCTTGAGCAGCACCATCGAGCGAGCGCCGAGCCTGCGGGCGAGCGATCGGCCTTCCGCGCTGAGATCGTTGGAAACGGCGGACTCGTTCGCGTAAGGATGATCGAAGAGACCGATCTGGAACTTCACCTCGAGGATAGGCAGTACGGCTGATTCGATCTGGGCTAGCGATACTTTTCCGCTCGCGACCAGCTTCGGCAGATTGTTACGAAATGTCTGGCTGGCCATGTCCATCCCGGCGCCAGCAGTGATCCCTTTGTAGGCGGCATCTGCGGGATCGGATGCATATCCGTGTATCTGTAAGCTCGCGATTGCAAAGGCATCAGAGGTCACGAAGCCGCGGAATCCCCAGTCCTTCCGGAGGACGTCGGTCAATAACCAGCGATTTCCACTCGCGGGGATGTCGTTCAAATCCATGTAGGCACTCATTAGGCTACCTGCACCCTCCTCCACCGCGGCGTGAAAAGGCACCAGGTAGACATTCCGCATCAGTTCTTCCGGAACGTACGATCCGTCGTAGTCTCGGCCTCCCTCTGCCGCGCCGTATCCCGCGAAGTGCTTGACACATGCTACGACACTGTTCGGCCCGAGGCCGACGCCCTGGAATCCGCGCACCTGGGCTCGAGCCATCGCGGCCCCGAGATATGGGTCCTCGCCGGCTCCTTCCTGAATTCGACCCCAACGTGCATCGCGAGCAATGTCCACCATCGGCGTGAACGTCCACCGGATCCCTGCAGCCCGAGCCTCGTTCGCCGCGAATGCCTGCGCCTGTTCCTCGACCGCGGGATCCCACGATGAAGCCATCCCGAGCGGTATTGGAAAGAGGGTGCGATAGCCGTGGATCACGTCCAGCCCAAAGAGCAGCGGGATGTGCAGGCGACTCTTCTCGACGGCGAGATGCTGCATCCGACTCATCACTTTGGGATCTGCCAACCAGAGGATGGCGCCGACGCGCCCGTTGATGATGTCGTCGTCTGAGGCAGCGGTCATCATTCCTCCGAAGCTGACACCCGCCGCCTGGTTGAGCTGCCCAATCTTCTCCTCCAATGTCATTTGCTTGAGGAGAGCCGCGGCGCGACGAGACGCGTCTGCATTTGCTATTGAGACTTGGGCAGGAGAGCTACTCGCAGTAAGCATCGCTATGCCAACGAACAGCAGGAGGAATACGAGCGTTCCCTTCACAGTGTGCCGCATGCTGTCCTCGTCACTGAAATGTGTTGACAATCCCGCCGAACGAGAGCGACTGCTCCTGAATACATGATTCTGCATTCGGCCATCTCGCGTTGCAACACCCCCGCTCGGACGCAGAGCGCGCGCTTAATATGCGACGCCGAATCGCTTGGCTATGTGTTGTGGACGTTCCAGCTCGTCGAGCACCGCGGCGGCGTAGTCCTCGAACGTGATGAAGCTCTTTCCCTTTGCATCGACAAGGAGCTTGTCGTCAGTCGTGCGGTACTTTCCGGTGCGCTTGCCCGGTGCGATCTCCGCGGCGGGGCTGAGATAAGTCCAGTCGAGTCCTTTGGCCTCGTTGCGCCAGATGGCGAGCGCCTCCCGTCCCTCGCGCGCTTCTGCACGATAGATCTCCGGGAAGTCCGGCATATCGGCTAGCGCCTTGCCCGGCGCGACCTCGAGGCTGCTCGCTCCGCCGACGTAGAGGACGCGCTTCACTTTCGCATCGCGCAGCCCCTTGATCAGTGCGCGCGAGTTGGCGGCGAGCGATGGTGCAGGAAGTCCGCGCGCGTTGGGGCGCGGTGAGATTGCACTAACGACCGCATCGGCACCACGAACTATTCTTGCGATGCTGTCAGCGTTGGTGGCATCACCCTTCACCAACTTGACGCGTCTGTCGGGCGACTGGACGGCTTCAGGGTCGCGGACAACTCCGACGACTTCGTGCCCGCGGCCGAGTGCCTCCGTGATGACACGCTGGCCAACGTTTCCGGTGGCGCCAAAGACGACGATCTTCATGATACGATCCCCCATCTATGACCTAAATGTTAACAGAATCCCTGAACTCGGCTCATGGACAACTGGCGATCGCCGAGGCGGGCGACAATTTTCAGGGAACCGTTGAGAAGGAGACAGGAATGAGCAAAGAAAATGGCCCTGGAACGTCCGTTGACGTTTCAATAGCGCCGATGTTGTCGGTTCGGCGCGGCGCACGCGCGGTTGAGTTTTACAAGGCGGCATTCGGAGCGAACGAAGTCTTCAAAATCGAGAGTCCGGATGGAGCTGTCGTCGCCCGATTGTCCATCGATGGCGCGGAATTCTGGGTGAGCGACGAGTCTCCGGAAAATCTGAACTTCAGCCCGGAGTCGATCGGGGGAAGCTCGGCGCGCATGGTCCTGACGGTGGCTGATCCGGATGCGGTCTTTGCCACAGCAGTGGCCGCGGGTGCGAAAGAAGTGGTCCCGGTGGGGGAAATGTATGGTTGGCGACTGGGGCGCGTTCTCGACCCGTTCGGCCATCACTGGGAGATCGGTCACGAGCTGCCTGGTTAGACCGAGCGCGTCAAGGTGTCCCACTCACTCCCCTTCGGCGCGACACTGGCCGAGTATCAGCGGCAGGCAGAGCGTTTGTACTCCGCGCTCCAGGCAGGCGAGGACGACGCGCGATGGAACTTCAAGTGGATGCATCCACGCTACCGTGGCAAGTCGGTTCGTGATGTAGACGCGGCGACTCTGGGCGTGGGCGATGCGCAGATCGTGGTCGCGCAGGAGTACGCTTTCGATACGTGGGAGGATCTGGCGAAGTTCACCGAGGCCGTCGCGCGTGACGGTCCGATCGCCACCTTCGAGACAGCAGTCGAGGCAGTGGTCGGCGGCGATCTTCCAATGATTCAATCGATGCTACGCGAGCATCCGGAGCTGTCGCACGCGCGCTCGACGCGTCGTCACCACGCGACGCTGCTCCACTATATCGGGGCCAACGGCGTGGAAGGAGTCCGGCAGAAGACTCCGTCCAACGCGATCGAAATCACCAGGATCCTTCTAGACGCGGGCGCGGAGCCCGACGCAGTCGCCGATTTATACGACAACAAATGCACGACCATGAGCATGCTGGTGTCGAGCGCTCACCCGGCGAAGGCCGGCTTACAGGCGGCGCTGGCCGAGCTGCTGCTCGAGTACGGCGCCGCACCGGAGGGGCGAGGCACGGCGTGGCAATCGCCGGCGATGACGGCGCTAGGGTTCGGATACCGGGATACCGCAAAGGCGCTGGCTCGGCGCGGTGCGGCACCCGACACGCTCTCCGCAGCGGCAGGACTGGGACTCGTCGACGAGGCGCGTCGTCGTCTGCCAATCGCGGACAGCAAAGAGCGGCATATCGCAATTGCGCTGGCCGCTCAACACGGCAATACGGAGATCGTTCGACTGCTGCTCGACGCCGGTGAGGACCCGAACCGATACAATCCTGACGGTTGGCATTCACATTCGACGCCGCTGCACCAGGCGATTGCATCGGGCCATGGCGATGTGGTGCGACTTCTGGTGGAGCGCGGGGCACGCACCGACATCAAGGATAAAGTCTACGATGGTACGGCTCTGGGCTGGGCAGTGTACTGCGAGCGGCCGGCGATCGCGGACTGGCTCCGTACTCGCGGAGCGGAGGAGAGTTGATGAGGCAGCCTGCGATGGCATCAGAACTTCAATCCGTCTTTGCAGCGCTCCGAGCTATTCTCGAGAGACATGCCCCAGTTTTCCGAGTCTCGGATGCTTCCCCCAGTCGCTACACGTTGGAGGCCAGCATTGGACCTGCCACGCTGAAGGCCTGGGGCGGAAAAGCTAAACGGCCAAGCATCCCTGTTGCCTGGGTCTCAATGGAAAAATCCTACGTGAGCTACCACCTTATGGC
>DASWBG010000263.1:0-8183 GCA_036390715.1 Gemmatimonadaceae bacterium | reverse complement strand
ACTATAACGGTCCTAAGGTAGCGAAATTCCTTGTCGGGTAAGTTCCGACCCGCACGAATGGCGTAATGATTTGGGCACTGTCTCAACAGTACATCCGGCGAAATTGTAGTTCCAGTGAAGATGCTGGATACCCGCGATTGGACGGAAAGACCCCGTAGAGCTTTACTGTAGCTTAGCATTGAATTTCGGTATTGTCTGTACAGGATAGGTGGGAGACTACGATACATGGGCGTCAGCCTGTGTGGAGTCATCCTTGGGATACCACCCTGACAGTACTGAGGTTCTAACTGGAGGCCATGAATCTGGTCACAGGACATTGTTAGGTGGGCAGTTTGACTGGGGCGGTCGCCTCCAAAAAAGTAACGGAGGCGCTCAAAGGTTCCCTCAGCGCGGTTGGAAATCGCGCGAAGAGTGCAAAGGCAGAAGGGAGCCTGACTGCGACACCTACAAGTGGAGCAGGGACGAAAGTCGGACTTAGTGATCCGGTGGTACCTCGTGGGAGGGCCATCGCTCAACGGATAAAAGCTACCCCGGGGATAACAGGCTGATCTGGTCCAAGAGTTCACATCGACGACCAGGTTTGGCACCTCGATGTCGGCTCATCGCATCCTGGAGCTGTAGCAGGTTCCAAGGGTTGGGCTGTTCGCCCATTAAAGCGGTACGTGAGCTGGGTTTAGAACGTCGCGAGACAGTTCGGTCCCTATCTGTTGTGGGCGGAGGAGAATTGAGTGGAGGTTTCCTTAGTACGAGAGGACCGGGAAGCACTGACCTCTAGTGTACCAGTTGTCGCGCCAGCGGCACCGCTGGGTAGCTAAGTCGGGAAAGGATAATCGCTGAAAGCATATAAGCGAGAAGCCAACCACAAGATGAGTTCTCCCTGAAGGCCCGTGGTAGATCACCACGTTGATAGGCTGGATGTGTAAGGGTCGTGAGACCTTGAGCTGACCAGTACTAATCGGCCGTCTGACTTGACCATAAATGTCTTGTTTTGATGCTGTCTGCAGCATGCCCTCGCAGTGAGTACACAGCCCGTATTCAATTATTAAAGACCGCAAGTTTCCGGTGGTCATAGAGCAGAGGTCACACCCGTTCCCATTCCGAACACGGCAGTTAAGCTCTGCATCGCCGATGATACTGCCCGGGTGACTGGGTGGGAAAGTAGGACGCCGCCGGGATAATTATGAAAAGCCGCTGAGCAATCAGCGGCTTTTCGCTTTTACCTCCTTCCTCGCGTATTCTCCCGTCCGCGATGCCGGCGCCGCTCTGGAAACGCCACTTCTACGAGCTCGTCGCCGCCGAAGTTTCCTCGCTGACCCGCTACTACGATCGCCTTGTGCAATGGGGCCGTACCGGCGGTGACGACGGCGACCTCCTCAATGCAATCGATTGTCCCGACAAATCGCTGGTGGCCGACGGCGACATCCCTGACCTCAGCACCGAATCGGATCGCCGCACGGCGGTCCTCCTCTTCGGCACGCTGAATCATGATTACGACATCGAGGGTCTCCTGACTCGGTTGCATTCGCGCCTGTCCCGAACATCGCGCGTGGTCATTGTGACGTTCAACCCCTACCTGCAATGGCTCTACAGGCTCGCACTGTGGCTCGGTCTGAAGCGCGGCACGATGCCGACCACGTTCATCACTCTCAATGACCTGCGGAACATCTGCCGTCTGTCCGGCTTCGAAATCGTCCGCATCCGCACCGTCGTCTACAGCCCATGGCGTTTCCTCGGTTTGGGATCGCTCATCAACTTTGTGATGCCTGTGGTTCCGTTGCTCCGGCAGGTGGCGCTGACAACGATCATTGTGATCCGGCCGGTCGGCAAATTGTCTGCGCGTCGTGAGTCGGTCAGCGTCGTGATCCCGGCGCGCAATGAACGAGGCAACATCGCCGCCGCGGTCAGCCGCATGCCGGACATGGATTGTGACGTCGAGCTGATTTTCGTCGAGGGCCATTCCACCGACGGCACATGGGAGGAAATCCAGCGCGTGTGCGCCGAATACGCTGGCGCGATGCGGATGCAGGCGTTTCAGCAGACCGGCCGCGGGAAAGCGGACGCAGTCCGGCTCGGATTTTCGCGAGCGACAGGCGACGTCCTGACGATCCTCGACGCCGACCTGACGATGCCGCCGGAGCTGCTCACACGGTTTGTGGACGCATATCGGACGGCGAAGGCCGACTTCATCAACGGCAACCGGGTCACCTATCCGATGGAGGGCGAGGCGATGCGGTTTCTCAATCGCCTCGGCAACGTGTTCTTCGCGAAAGCGCTCACCTGGATGCTGGGCGTTCGTCTAGGCGACTGCCTGTGCGGTACGAAGCTCGTGGCGCGACACGATTACGCGCGCATGGAACGCTGGCGTGCTGACTTCGGCGACATCGATCCATTCGGAGACTTCGAGCTCCTTTTTCCCGCCGCGGTCCTCGGCATCGGCATCATCGACGTTCCGATCCGCTACCGCGCGCGCACGTACGGCTCGACGAACATCAATCGGTTTCGTCACGGGCTGATGCTGCTGCGCATGACCGTGCGCGCGTTTGTGGGAATCAAGGCAGGCCGCATCCCCGCTCGCGCCCGGTGAGGGCATCGGGTATTCTCATCGCGTGGCCGCACGAGGGGAGAGCGGTGGCGGACCCGTTGGCGCGCGTTTTCTCGTGCACGCAGTGCTGGCCGGCCTGACGCTGATCCTGGCGATCTGGCTCTCCACCGGCACAATGGCTCCCTACGGAGCAACGGCGTGGCAACCGTTTGTGCTCGAGCCGTGTCACTACCTCATCAATATCGATCATTATCACTTCGAGGCCGTGTACCTGATGCTGCAGCACGCCGATCGGTCCTCATGGGAGCCGAGCGTCATGCTGCGCCGCATACTGTTCCCGGTCCTGTCGCTCCCGTTCGTCAGGGCGTTTGGATTTCTCGCCGGCGGTGTGATTGCGAGCATTCTTCTGCACGTTGTCGCATTAATCGCCTTCAGCGTGTTCGTGCGCAGGACGGTCGGAGAGGCCGGCGCAATTACGGTCATGTGGCTGCTGGCGACCTATCCTGGCATCACGTACTGGGCCGGCCTGCCGTACTCGTACGTCGTGATCGTGCCCGGAGCGCTCGCCTGCACGATGCTCTTGTACGCGAGCGAGCGGTCCGACCGCGTCCGCGACATCGCACGCTGGTGTCTCTGGCTCGGCATGATCAATCTTGGTTACGACCTCGTGCCGGTGTTCGGTCCGGCTGTACTGCTGCGTCTTGTGATCCGCAGGCGATGGCGGGCGATTCTGCCGGCCGTCGTGACGATGATCGCTCCGACGGCACTGCTCCTTCTGACGTTCAAGGCCATCCACGTCGACGTGCTCAATTCGAATACGAACAATTACGCCGGTCCGCTCAGCGGATATCTCCATCCGCTCGCGAATCCTCAGCTCTGGGGCAGGTACGTGCTGCAGATGCCGGCGATTTTCATCACGAATTTCCTGTTCGGCAACATGCTTTTCCTGCCGCTGCTGTTTGTTGCGGCACTGCTCTTCGCTCGGAGCGAGCGCGCGCGAATCGTCGGCCCCGTAGATGCGGCGGTCCTCATCGCCTTCCTGGCTCTGTTCGTCTTCAACAATGGCGCTCCGCCGTATCGCGGATGGCAGATGCGAGGACATTGGATCGCCCGGCTCTATCAGCCAGTCTTTGCCGCGTTCCTGATGCCGGTTGCGCGGCTGACCGAGCTTGCGACGTCGCGTCAGATGCGCGCGTGGCGCACCGCGGTCGTGATCGCTGCTGTCGCAAACGCGTCGATCACGTTCGGACCGATCCTGATGAATCCGCTCGCCGCGATCCTTTATCAGCGTTTTTACGTTCACTCGCCGGCGGACTCGCTCCTGCTCAATCTGCGCCATTACGGCCGGCGGCCGCTCGGATTCTGCGATCCCTCCCATGACCTCGATCACTTCAAGCCGGAACCGCTGCCGCCCGACTGGCACGTGGAAAGGATCAGGTAGCATTCGTTGCGACTTCGCTGGCTTCCGGCCGCCGCAATCATCGCCGCGCTGTTTACGCTTCAATCGCTCCGGCATGTCGGCTCAGGCCCGTGGGGCGTCGACGGCAGCTACTACATGCAGGTGGCGCGACACGTCGCGGAAGGAGACGGGCTCCTCACCAGCGTCTGCCTCTATCACCAGGGCCTCCGCACGCTCCCCACCCGCACCAACATCTATCCGCTATGGCCCCTCCTGCTCGGCTTTGCCGCCAGGGCCATCGGACTTGCTGCGGCAGCCACGTTCGTCCCGCGGCTGCTCTACGTGGTCTGTCTCCTTCTTGCTTATGGCCTGACTGTGCGTCTTGCGCCCGCCACGACCTTCAACCATTTCGATTACGGCCATGTCTCCATAGCGCTCCTCGGATTGAATACCGCATTTTTCTCGACGACGTGCTATCCGTACACCGAGGGGTTGGCGATCGCGCTGACGCTGACTGCAATACTCTTGTGCGACATTGCACTTCGACGCGGACGGTGGCCGTTGTTTGCCGTGACAGGCGTCGTGGCCGCGCTGGCGTTTATGACGCGATCACAGATGCTGTTAGTTGCTCCGGCCATCGGATGCGTGCTCATCCTCGGAATCATTTCGCATTCTGTGCGGCCGGCGAATGTGATCGCGTTTGTGGCCGGCTTCACCGCGCCTCTGCTGGTCTGGATCGCGTTTCTGGCGACGTTCGTTCACCCCTTCGAGATCGGAGCGCTGATTGCGATGCACAGCGAGACACCGGGACTGCCGCCATACGATCAGCACGTCGTCACGCACGGCGCGGCTTCCTATCTCGCTGACCGGCTGCGCGGTCTGGCAGTGATGTTCAATCCCGTATCGCCGCTGTCGTTCGTACATTCTTTCGGGCCGGCGGCGTTGCTCGTTCCGTTAGCGGCGGTCTTCTACCTCCTCCGCCGGCGCGTGCTCCGCGAAATCCCTTCCGGTGTGGTGGCGACGCTTCTCGCTGGAGCGGCCATGTCGCTGGCTCTGCTCGAAGCACACAATCGTTATTTTCTCGAGTGGCTGTTCGGGTATCGACACGCATTGCCGTTTATCCTTCTTCTGGCTCCGAGCGCAATTTTTCTGTTTCATGCCGGCGGCACTGCGATCCGTCTCATCACGGCGCTGCTCCTTGTGCTCTCGCTCGTTGTCGAAGCGCAGAGCTCGGTCGCATTTGCGCTGACGCCGCCTGCAGAGTGGCCGAGTGCGGCCGAAACGGGGTTCGTGCAGTGGATCGCGCAGCACGATCCACAGGCAATCGTGCTGACGACAAACGCGCAGACCCTGTCAATTGCCAGCCGCGCAAACTTCCGCTGGTCGGCGTGTCAACAGCCGCCGGAAACGACGCGCCGGCTGTTGACGCTTGTGCGGACTGACTACGTCCTGGTTTACGAGCCCGAGCTCGGCTGTTCGTTTTTCGACGGCTTACAGGATCTTCTCCGGCCGGTCGGCACATTCGGCGCTTCGCCCGATCGACTGTTTCTGCTCGAGAACCGAGGTCGCCGCCGGTGATGTCAGGGCAGAGTGATGTGCGGCGGACGCTCGAGACGGTCATCGCCGCAGCCGTTTCGGCGGCGATGGCTCTTGCTTATCTCGTCATCGTCGGCCGCACGCTCGGACCGGCCGAATACGCCGATTTTTCGGCTGCGTTATCGGTCATCTACTTCTTCGCCATCGCGCTGACGCCGGTCACTCCGACGCTCGCGCGCGTCATCGCGGCGATGAGCGTACGCGGCGACATCGCCGGAGCCGCGCGTCTGAGATCGAGCACGCTGCGAAACGCCGCGGTTGCGCTTGCGGCAGTCGCCATCGCCGGCGCTGCTGTCGCGACCCCGATTGCGCGCCTGTTGCATTTCGGAACAGCAACAACACCGTTGCTCGCCATTGTCACCGCCTCGATTTTCGCGCTGCTCAGCGTGGATCGCGGAGCGCTACAGGGCCTGCTGCTGTTCCGGCAGTACAACCTCAGCATCGTCATCGAGACGGGCCTCCGCCTGGTGGGCGCCCTGATCCTCGTCAAAGCCGTTCGAATGTCGGCTCCTTCCGCGCTCGTGAGTTATGCCGCCGGTGTTGTCGTTGCGGAGGTTGCGATCGCGATTGTGTTGAGCCATACGCTGCCGGTCGCATCGGCGGCGCGGGTCGATTGGCAGCCGCTCAAGACGCTGGCCGTGCCGATGTTTGCGCTGATGATCGCAGTCGCAATTTTTCAGAATGCCGACATGCTGGCGGTGAAGCGCTGGTTCGCTGCGACACCTTCAGGCCTTTACGGCGCTGCGACTGCGCTGGCGAAATCATTCGGCGTCCTGTTCGTGCCTCTTTACGTACTCACCGGCCCGATTCTCACGCGTCTGTACGAAGCGCGGCAACCGATCCTGCGCCCCGCTCTCGTTTTCTGCGGATGGTTCCTGCTTTTGTCGGCAGTACCTCTGGCGATCGTCATCCTCTGGCCGGACGTTCTCGTCCGCGTCCTGTATGGACCGCAGTTCACAGCGTCAGCGCCGCTGATTGCTCCACTGGGAGGCGTTGCGATCGTCACGTACTGCGCGCTCCTGCTCGTTCAGGTGTTGATCACGGCAGAGGCGTTCGCGTTTCTGCGCATTTATGCCGCCGGCGCTGTCGTCATGCTCGGTGGTTTGTTCCTCTTTCACGACTCATTCGCGCACGTGATCATCGTCTTGTACGTGTCGCAGCTGATCGTCCTCGGCGGTGTGATCTCGGCGCTTTTTCGCTTCAACGCTTCACGACCCGCAGTTTGACATTGAGCGAGAACCCGACGCTCTGCTCGAGGATCTCGAATCCCTTCGTGATGCCTGCGTACGGCTCCGAGCCCGCTTCGAAGTAGGAGAACGTCCTCGCATTGAAGAAGTGGACATGCGTCGGATCCGCCGCTGCATACGGACCCAGAAGCGTGGGAACGCTGATGTCGACGATGCCGTCGTGGCAGCACACACGGTGAATCTCGTTCATGACGAACACGAGATCGTGGACATGCTCGAGGAAATGCGCCGTGTAGACGTTCGAAATCGTCGAATCGGAAAACGGCAGGCCGTGTTTTTCGACGTCGCGGACGATGTCCACGCCCGGCAAATCGAGGAAGTCGATCCCGGAGTAGCCTGGTTTCGGCGATGAGCCGCATCCGATGTCGATCTTCAGCGGCCGGGTGGGCGCCGCGGACTTGACGATGCGTAGAACCATGCCGGCGGCCTCTTTCGATTCGATTGCGAACAGGCCGGAGACGCCGAGACGGCGTGCCTTCTCCGGTGCTGCGGCAGTGAAGAATGCGAGCGTGTCCCCGGTGACGGGTCTGACGAGCGTCGGATCGGACGCGAGCGCGATCGTGTCAGTGGGGGTGACATGAACCTCCGCGCCGTTCGCACAGACGCGATGCAACTCCCGCATCGCGAACAGCAGATCGTTCACAGATGCGAGCGCGTCGCCCAGTCGAACCGTTTGCGCAACGGAGTCGCTGTACGGCAGTCCCCGTTCGTGACCGTCCATTGCGCTTCGCGGCCATTCCGTGAGCGTCAGGTCCAATCCTTCAGCCGGCGAATCGGGCTGCGGCGCAGAGGCAGCTTTCGAGCGCGGATACGTCGACGTGAAATTGCAGAACAGCAGCGCCGCCGCTGCCGGCGCGGTCGCGGCGACCTTTCGGAGCATACCGAGGAGTCGCGGCGACCGGCGGCCGAAACGGGCGTTGTCTTCGAAGAAGATCTCCGCGAGCCAGGCAGAGAGCGGGTGGTTCGACGCCATCCGCCTCGATGATAACGGAGCGCCGAGCGGAGTGTGCGAACATGAGCAAGCCGAATGCTGGTGCGCGAGAGGATTCACGCTGACACGTGGGTGCCGCCGTGGCTCAGGTTTCAGCACGTCGCGCGATATGAATGGGCGCGCCGGTATTGCCGCGGCACTCTCGCGTTGGATGCAGCGTGCGGCATCGGTTACGGATCGATTCTCCTGCGGGCACAAGGCGCGATGGTGTCGCTCGACATCGCGATCGAAGCGCTCGCGGAAGCGCGCGTCGCCACTCCGCCGCTGCGGCTCGTCCGCGGCGACACTACGCGCCTGCCGTTCAAGAGCGGCAGCTTCGGCGCGTTCGTCTCGTTCGAAACGATCGAGCACCTCGACGACGACAATGCTTATGCTGCCGAGGCGCGCCGCGTGGTGCAAACGGGAGGC
>DASWBG010000262.1:0-5992 GCA_036390715.1 Gemmatimonadaceae bacterium | reverse complement strand
CCAACTTCGAGCGAGGTGTCTGCCTCCAGCTCGGCGAGAATGTCATCGATCATGCCGCCAAATCTACTGCTGCTATGCGTCCAGCAGCCCGTTCTGTCGGACGAAATCCGCGAGCTCACCCCTCGACCCGACGCCCAGCTTGACAAAGATGTTCGAGAGGTGGGTACTCACCGTGCGCGACGAAATCTGAAGCGCGCCTCCGATTTCCTTGTTCGATTTCCTGGTTGCGACCATACGCGCGATTTCAATCTCGCGCCCGGTCAGTCCCGCGGCGCCGCTCGTGATCGTCTTCGGCGGCGGCCGCACTCCACGCTCCCGCATCTCCTCCCGAGTTCCGGTCAGCTCCTCCGTCGCCTCGAGGCGCGCCAGCACGTCGTGCGCCTTCCGCAACTCGCGCATTCCCTCCTCGCGGTCTCCCACCACCATGAGCGCGCCGGCGAGACGGCGTCTGATGCGCGCCGCCTGGGGTGGAAACGGAATTGCTTCGAGCTGATTCACCGACGATCGCAGGAGTTCTATGGCTCGTCGAGGATCGTTGTCACGATGCCACGCCAGCAAACCATCGCACGCATCTGCGTATGCGAGACCGAGACGATGGTGCAGGCGCCCAGCATCTCTTCGCATTCGCGTGGAGTGCAACGCCGCGCGATCGAAATCACGCGCCGTCAAGGCCGCCTCGCCCACGAGTGGAAGCAGCCACTGCAGCGACCACACCACGTAGCCGGTTCTGTCAGCGATCGCGAGCCCTGCTTCGCCAATCCGTACAGCTTCCGCTGGATCTCCCATCGCCAGGTGGTATGACGCGAGGCCCAGATGCGCCGGAACGATCGAGGGCACATCGAGCGCTCGCTCACCCGCTCCCTCGAGAGAGCCCGCCTTTTCGCCACCCGCCAGCTTCCACGCGAGATCGAAATACTCTTTCGCCTTCTCAACTGATCCGCGCCAGAGATAGATCAATCCCGACCACACGTAGAGGCGAGGCAGCAGCATTCGTTGATTGAGACTCTTCGCCAGGCCGATTGTGCGCTCTGCCGTCTCGAGCGCTCCGTCCCAGTTGCCGATCCCTGACAGGTACTGAACGGACAATTCGGCCGACCAGAGGGGAAGAAGCGGCGAGCGCATCTGCTCCGCGAGCTTGTCGCTCGCGGCGATGTGCTCAACGACTGCGTCGGCGTCTCCCGACACTCCGGCGAGCAGCGCCATCCCCCAGTGCGCCGTCCATTGCAGCATGCGCTGGCCGGCCGCCTCCGCGTGGGCAATCGCTTTCATCCCGTGCTCGCGCGCAAGCTCCAGCGGGCCAGTCCACGCGTACAGGAGCAGCAGCGCCCTGTGTGCGCGCGATAGCAACGCGGCGTTTTCGACGCCGGCCGCCGCCGCCGATGTGAGCGCTCGCTCCACCTCGGCCTGAGCCTCCTGGAGTCGTCCCAGATCCTGCAGAACGATTCCTTTCGCCAATCGAAGCCGTACAGTCGTTGCGGGGTCTGCCGACTCGGCTTCGGCGAGTCCGGCTTCATAGTGAGCGAGCGCGTCGGCGTACTTGCCGCTCCAGTAGCAGGCGAGTCCCATACGGTGCTCAATGTTTGCCAGTGCCCCGCGTTCGCCGCGAGCAGCCGCATCCGCGCGCGCGCGCTCCCAAAGGCCCATCGCCGCGTCGTACTCGCCGAGTCGTTGCCGCGTTCGAGCGAGAGTGGTCAGAATCTCCTCGCGTGGGGCATCCGTTATCGTCAGGTCCCTGTCCAAATGGTCGAGGGCGCCGGCCAGATAGTTGGCGGCCTCTCGATTCGCATACTTCTCTAGGGCGCCGCGCCCTGCCGCATGGAGGTATCGCACGGCCTTTCTTGCCAGGGATTGCGAGTGCGCGCGCGCGAAGTGAAGTGCGAGCTCGTCGGCGTGCGCGAGTGCTGAATCACCATAGAGACTCTCGAGTGCCTCCGCGATAGTCGCGTGCAGCAGCCGTGCTCTCGCCTGCCCCAGCTCGGAGTAGATCACCTGCTGCAGGAGCGGATGGGTAAAGTCGTAGTGAATCGCGTCAACGCTTCCGGTTTCTTCCAGAACGCGATGTGCCAGCAGCTCGTCCAGTCCAGCGATGATGTCGCTTTCGGAGAGACCCGAGACTCTCGCGAGCGTGTCATACGGAGCGCGGGTTCCTATGACTGCAGCGAGATTCGCCAATGTCCGCGCCTTGAGGGAAAGTCGGTCGACGCGGGCCTTCACCACATCGCGAATAGTGGAGGGAAGCTGAACGGTTTCCATCTCCCAGCCCGTCCAGCGACCCTCCGTTTGCGACAACGCTCCCGACTCCACGAGAGACTTGAGCGTTTCTTCTACGAAGAACGGATTGCCCCGCGTCCAATCGTAGAGCATTGCAGAGAAGTGGCGGGTGACGTTCTTGTCCACGCCGAACATCTGGTGGACGATGTCCTCAACTTCGGCCTGGCCGAGCGGGCCCAGCTTATGAACGGTCAGAAAGCCGAGCCGCAGCAGCGATTGCTCGGTGCTGCGCAGTACGGCGTTGGAGTCTCGTTCGGCCTCATTGTAAGTGCCGAGCAGAACTATTTTCTGCCCTTCGATTTGGCGGCCGACGAAGTGGAGCAGCTCGAGAGATGACGCGTCGGCCCACTGCAGGTTCTCCAGCACGATGAACAGCGGCTGTTTGGCGGAGAGCCTCGCGAGAAACTGCGTGAAATTCCAGAGCAGACGCGCTTTTATCTCGGACGGATCCGCTCCGGCCGTCGCACGATCGCGGTCAGTCACGGTCCCAAGATTTGGGAACAGGTAACTGAAATCTGCGGCGGCGCCGCGACTCAGCACTGACAGCGTTGACGGCTCCAACTTTCGAACGAGGGGGAGCAGAGCATCGGAGAAGAGCGCGTATGGCACTCCGGTCTCAACCGGATATGCACGGCCGACTGCGACGCTCCAGCCGCGCTTGGCAGCGCGTTCGGCCGCGGCGGTGGCCAAACGGGTTTTGCCAATCCCACCCTCTCCGACTATGAAGACCGAGCGTCCCGCACCCTTTGCTGCTTCCTCGATCGTTTTTGACAGCAGTGAGAGCTCTCCACTCCGTCCGACGAGCGGTGCCTCATCAGGCCTTCGCATGGAGGCCTAATGTACGAACGTTAGTTTTTTCAGCTAGGCCAAATGGCCCAGGCGCAGATTCTCACTTGCCTTTCTTTTTGGGTTTGGAAGGCGGCTTCGCCGACAAATCGAGCATTTTAACCTGTCCCAGATAGTCGACTGAATCGGGAACACCCAGTCTCCTGAGACGCTGCACCGTCGCGGCAATCTTGCTCGACGCCGAGAGAATCTCCGACGCGATTTCGGGCATTTCCTCCGGCGACGCGCCTTCGGCCAGAAGTTCGGAATTCATCATCAGTACAGTCAGCACGTTATTCATTTCGTGAGCGACCGCAATCGTGGTCTCCGTTATTCCAGCGAGCCTTTCGGCGTGCGCCCGTTGCTCTTCCATCTCCCGCTCGCGAGTGATGTCCTGAACCTGGCCGATGAAGTAGATGGGAGCCCCTTGCGCGTCGTGCACAGCGGAGACTGCAAGCGAAACCCAGATCACGCGCCCATCCTTCCGGACATAACGCTTGATTCGGTGATCGCTGCCGATCTCACCCGCAACGAGCCGCCGTAGCTGTTCAACGTCATTGCTGACATCGTCGGGGTGGGTGACGTCCGAGAAACGACGCTCGAGCAATTCTTCCTCGGAATAACCCAGCATCTCGCAGAGGGCGCGGTTCGCCTTGAGCCAGAATCCCTCTGGACCAACGAACGCCATTCCATGGGGAGAGAAACGGAACGCATTTCCGAATCTCTCCTCGCTCTCGCGCAGAGCGCGCTCCATCTCGACTCGGTTGCTGGTGTCGCGTATGAGTCCGAGGAAGGCCTGCTGCCCTTCGAAAATGATCGGCACCGAAACGACTTCGGCGGGAATCACCGAACCGTCCAGCGCGAC
Source organism: Gemmatimonadaceae bacterium (assembly GCA_036390715.1). Lineage (GTDB taxonomy): Bacteria > Gemmatimonadota > Gemmatimonadetes > Gemmatimonadales > Gemmatimonadaceae > UBA4720. The sequence goes on along the minus strand of DASWBG010000262.1, from coordinate 2,031 downwards.
GAAGCGCACGTCTATCGGACCACCTCCCACACCGCTCTTCAGGACATTCCGAATTCGCTCGACGACGACGGGAACCGAATCGGGATGCAAGAAGTCCATGATCGAACGTCCGACAAGCGACGGCGCATCGGAGCCAAGCCGATCGGCCGCGAACCGGTTGAGGAAGAGGAACTTCTCGGGCGTGTAGACGACAATCGCTTCAGGTGCTGACTCGACGATCGCGCTATAGTCAGCGCTCGAGGGCCCGACAGGGAAGCTCATGGGAAACTCATGTAGGCGTGCGGGACTGCGAATAGGCGTCGGTAGATCCCCCCAACCTCGACAGTAGTTGGTCGCGATGCATTAGCTTCTAACACCTCCCGCAGTCAGTTGGCGTCACAGGGCACGAGGATAATGGTTCTAAAGAAAGGTACGGGCGGCTCAGGAAAGCAAACGCGTCAAACGGCGGCGATCGATCTCGCCAACCGAACTCGCGATCTCGAAGCGGCGAACAAAACGGCCAGCTTTGTCGCACACGAGCTCAACAACCTGCTCACTGTCATTCAGATCAACACCGAGTTCCTGCTCGAAACCGCAGGCGAAAACCCTGCCAGCGAGCAGGAGTTGGCTGAGATCCAAAGAGCGGCCAGGCGCGCGTCGATTCTGGCGCGCCAGCTGCTCGCGTCCTCCCGACTCGAGCCGTTCGATGCGAATCTCGCTGAGGCGGCACTGAAGAAGAAGTCGTCGGCCAGCACCGAAAAATCAGCTGCCGCCGGACTCGACAAAACCCCGCGCGCCGCCGAGACGATTCTCCTCGTCGAGGATGAGGCCGCGGTGAGGACCCTCGCCAAGAAGATTCTTTCCCAGAAGGGTTATCGCGTCCTGGAGGCTTCGGACGGTGCCATCGCGCTGAGGCTGGCCGCGGCCCATGTCGGCGAGATCGATCTTGTGCTGACTGACGTGGCGATGCCGAACCTTGGCGGACGAGGCATGGTCGAAGAGCTGAGGGAGCTCAGTCCCGGAATACGCGTCCTGTTCATGTCAGGCTACCCAAAGGAAGAGGTCTTGCCGGACTATGGCAGTGCTAATCACCCCTACCTGCAGAAGCCGTTCACGGGTGAGACGCTTTTCTCCGAGGTCCGCTCGGCTCTCGACAACGTGACCTAGTCTTGCCCGATCCCGATCCTCGGGATCGGCGCGGTGATCAACCCGGCGCGAGCTGGCTGGTGCAATGCGGACAGCGCGTAGCAGCGGGATCGATTGACATCCGGCAGAACGGACAATTTCGCTTGGGTGCCTCGGCCACCGGCTTGATGAAGATCTTCGAGATCCGCCAGGCAACAAATCCAATGATCACGAAGTTGATCGCGGCGGAGATGAAGTCCCCCACGCCAAATTTCACCGTGCCGACGCTCCACGTCGCTTTCTGCCACTCGCCACCCGGGCCGATTGCGACGACGATCGGCATGATGAAATCATCGACGAGCGCTTTGACCAGCGTGGTCAGAGCGGTAGCAATGACGACCGCTATCGCCAGCGCCACCACGTTCTGTTTGAGCAGGAACTCCTTGAATTCCTTCAACATTGCCATGGCAGAATCCCGGTTGGAGAACTCAGGCTGAGAGCGACAAATTAGCGCGTCCGAGTGCCCCCGCGCGAAGTGTGGCGAGTCTTCGGATCGCTGCGATGCCGGCGACCGGCCCCAGCGCGAGGATTGCAAACCCCCAACGCCATCCCGCCCTCTGCGCAATGAGCGGAACGAGCTGCATCGGCAACATCGTGAGCAGGAACCCGAGGGACGTTTGAACGGTCAGCGCCGTACCCACCGTGTGTGGCGGAACCGACTCGGTCACGAGCGTGCTGAATTGCGCGCTATCAGCAATCACGAAAAACCCCCAAGTCATGGCGAGGGCGCCAAGTATCCAGATCTGCCGGCCAAAGAGGATTCCGCTCAGCAGACAGCAGGCTCCGCTCATGAAGAGAGAGATCGATACGAGCCGCTCCCTGCCCCGTTTGTCAGCGAACAGCCCGCCCCATACCGACCCCAGGCCC
>DASWBG010000261.1:0-5810 GCA_036390715.1 Gemmatimonadaceae bacterium | reverse complement strand
AGGATCGCCGGCTGCCGCGAGTGAATATCCAAGCGTCGCCTTCGTCATCGTTCCATACTCGGGCGCGAGCGCCAGCGCTTCGCGCAGCACTCTCTCGGCGGCGGGGAAGTGCTTCTGGAGGGTAAGAATCAACCCCAGGATCCGAAAACTTTCTTCGGCGGTCGGATTCATCGCGATAGCGCGATCGAGGTGATACCGGGCCTGGTCGTATTTCCGCGCGTAGAGATAGCAATATCCCAGACTCCGCCGCACCGACACGGAGGAGGGATCGTTTTCCTGCGCCGTGTGAGCCTCGAGCAGCGCCTCATCAAAATTTCCCTGTGATGCAAGCTCGAACGCGTACCACTGGTGCGCGGGGGCGTAGCGGGGATCGAGCTCGATCGCGCGCCGGAATTCCTTCGCCGCCTCGTCCCATTGCCAATCGTAAATAAACAGACTCCACGCCAGCGATGCGTGCGCCTCCGCCAGCGTCTCATCGAGCTCGATCGCTTTCCGGGCGTAGAACTTTGCTTTCTGATGGCCTTCGTGAACCGGAACGTTCCGGTAGTCGATGTGGAGTGAATACGAATCCGCGAGCCCCGTGTATGCCAGCGCGTAACTCGGGTCGAGCGCGATCGCTTCCTCAAAGTACTTGATGCCCTCGAAGACTCCCTCTGACGTGCGCTTGTTCCAGGCGTAGCGGCCGCGAAGGTATAACCCATACGCGGCCACATTTTCGGTGTGCCGATTCGGCGGAGCCGGCGCGATGTCCGTAAACGAAATCGAGCGCAGCGTCGTGACGATAGTGCGCGCAATCTCATCCTGGATTGCAAAGACATCGATCAGCCTTCGGTCGTAACGCTCGGACCACATGAGCCGCCCGTCGTCCGTAGACACGAGCTGTACGGTAATGCGAAGATTCTCTCCCGAGCGGCGCACCGATCCTTCTAGCACTTCGGACGCCTCGAGCAGCGCGCCGATCGCGCGCACATCCTGCGCCTTGCCCTTGAGCGCGAATACAGATGTGCGAGATGCAACCCGCAGCCCTTCAACTTTCGCCAGCGCGTTGATCAGCTCGTCGGTAATTCCGTCACTCAGGTATTCGTTGTCCGGATCCGGGCTGGAGTTCACGAACGGGAGCACGGCGATGGTGCGCGTCGTCGCGGCGGAGGGCTGACTCGGCGCCGAACGGGCGTGGGAGAGAGCGTCGCAGAATTCAGAAATCGTTGAGAAACGTTGTGTTGGATTCTTCGCCAATGCCCGGTCGAGTACTCTGTCGAACCCGACGGGCGCATCGGGACGCAGCGTCCTGACCGGACGCGCCTTTTCAGTGACCTGCTTGGCCATCGTTGCACGAGCGGTCGCTCCACGGAAGGGCGGCTCGCCCGCGAGCATCTCGTAGAAGACGCAGGCGAGGCCGTAGACGTCGCCCGGAACTCCGATATCTGTTTCACCGGCCGCCTGCTCGGGACTCATGTACTCCGGAGTCCCGAGCGCGAGCCCCGCGAGCGTGATGGATTCCTCGGTGGTTGTGGAGGCGACGTGAGCGATGCCGAAATCAGCCAGCAGCGCGTGGTCGTCCGCGAAAAGAATGTTCTCCGGCTTGACATCGCGGTGCACGAATCCGTTGCGATGCGCGTAGTCCAGCGCCGCGCCGATTTCACTGGCGATGCGAAGCGCGTCGTCGATCGGAAGCCTTTTCTCACGGTTGAGCCTGTCGCGCAGCGAGCCGCCCGGAACAAACGGCGACACGTAATAGAGCGATCCGTCGGATTCGCCAGAGTCGATCAATGGAACGATGTGCGGATGCGAGAGGCGCGCGGCGATGCCGATCTCGCGAAGGAATCTCTCGGCGCCGACCGAGGCGCCGAACTCCTGCTTCAGGATCTTGATCGCGACTTTGCGCCTGTGCTTTATCTCCTCGGCGAGGTGAACCGTCGCCATCCCACCATGGCCGAGGAGGCGCTCGATCGTGTACCGGTCAGAGAGCGTGTTGGCGAGGGAAGCCGGGGCGTCGCTCATGGCGGGAATATAGCCGCTGAGCGCGCTGCGAGCCTTTCACCCGCTACGCTTGAAGAACTGTACTGCGCGCTCGTGCTTCTTTGCCGCGGCCAGGCTCTTGAAGGTACCCAGATTACGCCGCTTGCCGGTCTTCGCGTCCTTCTTTCGGGAGTAGAGGCGGTACCCGCCGGACTTCAGCTTCCGAATCATCGAAACGACCTCCTGATGGATCGTCCCGAATCTAGACTGCCGCCGGGCCTCGTCCCGCGGTGCGGAATGCCCAGATTGACAGAGCGCCCGTCACGATAAACGCGACGCCAGAAAACCAGATCGGGACGGTGAAAAGATCGATTTGCACTGGCCAGCCCAGTACAATGCGCGTGAGCTGGGCGAGCGAAACAAGTGCAAAGATGGTTCCCGATACCTGTTCGTAACGACGCATGTCGACGCCTCCTGAAATGTGGCGGAGCGATTAGTCAGTGCTTCTTGTTGATGCTATCCGCAGCCGTTCGGTGTTGTTGCCGCTCGACGGGCAGCTCGCCCGGTCCGAGAATCCCTCCGCCATTCTCGACACGCCCGATGGCGACGTACTTCGGACGCGCTCTCGACGAGTATCCGTCGGGACTTCCGATCGACACCTGACTTACCGAGAGCAGGGGCACACTGAGCTTCCACTCATCGACGATCCAGGTTCCGGATGGGACGCGGAGAAAATGAGTGAATCCCCCAGCCTCGAACTGGCTGATCACGCCGGCGTTCACGAAACGGAATACAACCTCGCGCAGCTCCGATGTTTCCTCATCGACCCACAGTACGCCCACGATGTCCGACACCTCACGACGTGGTACCGGCTCGAACGAGACTCCGATCTGCCCAGTACGGTCTGGTTGGCGTACCAGACGGAAGCAGTGCGTCACGGCAAACTGCTCCGACAGCAAGACCATTTCGTCGGGAGCGTAATAATGCCAGCCCGACTCGGGGTCGCCGAGGACGTAACCGTCGTTGGCGAGAGCTCCGGGATCGATCGCGCCGAAGGGCCGCTGGGTGGTGATCGAAAAGACGTTGCTGTCCGCCCAGAGCACGGTCCCATCCTTATTGAACTCCGTTCGGAAAACGCGAGCCCGGCCGATTCCTAAGAGGTCTTCCGTAGTCAGCTGGCTCGATCGAAGCGCCTTGTCTATCTCGTCCCAAACGGTCGATAGCGCCGCGGCTCCCTTGTCGTTCCGCCCGCACGGGGATTTCGAGTTGACGAGGATGCTCTCGAGCACTACGCGCGGGCTTTCGACGTTGATCGAGAGCTCGCTCTCGCGAGGGAGCGATACCGGACCGGACACGAACGGCAGGTATCCAATTCGTCTGACGCGAACGCGGTAGACACCGGGCGCAGCGCGAAAAACCCGGGCGCCAGATTCTGTGCTCAGTCCTTCCGCTACGACGCTGTCGTGGGCGTCGAGGAGTGCGACCAGCGCGCCGCTGACCGGTGTGCCGACTCCGTTGAGACTGATCTTGAGCTCGGTCATCGACTGCTGACCTCGAGCGCTCGACGTCAGAACGCACGAGCCGAGAACCGAACCGTAAACGAGTGCTCGAAGTTTCATACAGCCTCCCGCTCTACTACTCCGGCGGCGAACCGGCGTCTAACTCACGGGCGCAATCTTGAGAATGTTGTTCCCCGAGATCATGTACAGCTCTCCTCCAAAATCCACGCCGAAAGATGTGACCGCACTCGTCGTCAGGCCCCAGTCTTTCTGATCCACCGCAACGCCGTTCTGATATCTGAGGCTCCTGAGGAACCCAGCGCAATAGTCAGAATAGAAATAGTGGCCGCGAATCGCCGGAATTGCGCTTCCGCGATACACGTATCCGCCCGTGATCGAGCACGGACCATTATGCCCATAATCGATAAGGGGCGGCGTGAATCCGGTTTGATTGCACGTCGACGCGTTGTAGCAGCTCAGTCCTTCCATCACGTTCCAGCCGTAATTGAGACCAGCGCTGCCGGCCGGGACGACGTCCACCTCCTCGTGCAGATCCTGTCCGACATCGGCGATGTAGAGGAGGCTCGTCGGCGCGTCGAACGCGTAGCGCCACGGATTCCTCAACCCCTTCGCCCAGACCTCACCCCGTTGATTGGCCTGGCCGACGAACGGATTGCCCGCCGGAATCGCGTAAGGATCGCCGTTGTCGACGTCGAGCCGCAGGAGTGAGCCCAGCAGCGAATTGAAGTTCTGACCGTTGCCGAGCGGGTCTCCGCCGCTTCCGCCGTCACCGAGTCCGGCGTACAGCATTCCGTCGGGGCCGAACGTCAGGAGTCCACCGTTGTGATTGGAGTAGGTCGAATGCGGCGCCGTGATTATGAGCTTGGACGTCGTCGCATCGGCTACCTCGGGATTCGAGGTCGCGGTAAACCGCTCGACCCGGATGTCGCCGTTCGTCTGGGTGGTGAAGTAGACGTAAAAGAAATGATTGGTCGCATACTGTGGATGGAAAGCGACGCTCAACAATCCGCGCTCTCCGCCGCTCAGGACTCTCGTCGAGATGTCGAGAAACGGCGTTGACTGTAGCACGCCGTTTCGAATGACGCGGATTCGCCCACCCTGCTCGACGACGAAAATGCGTCCGTCGTTGAGGGGTTGCGTCAGGAAAACAGGACTCGCCAGTCCGGCGCTGATGAAAGGATCCAGCTTGAGTCCAATGCCAGGCGGCAGAGGTGATCCGCCATCGCCCGGACCGGTGGAATCGGAGTGACAGGCCGCGATCGCGAGCATCACTACACCCGCGCGCAGCACACGAATCATGCGTGAGATCATCGAGCATCCTGAAAGAGGAGATGGCCGGCCATGGTATATTTCCGGCGCACCGAAAGACCCACGATCTACGCCCGTCCGCGCAACTCACATGCCCCGACACGTCCAGAAAGAACGACCCCACCGCGATTTCCTTCAGATCGCGGATTATTCCGCCAAGGAGCTAGACAAGCTGTTTTCGCTCGCCGAACTGATGCGCGCCGGCAAGTACAAAAAAAAGCCGCTCGCGGGGAAATCGCTGGCGATGATCTTCATGAAGTCCTCGACGCGCACGCGCGTCTCCTTCGAAGTCGGCGCCTGGCAGCTCGGCGGACACGCCCTCTTTCTCTCGCCTCGCGACGTGCAGCTCGGGCGCGGAGAGCCGATCGCCGACACCGCGCGGGTGCTTTCGCGTTACGTCGACGGCATCATGATACGGACCTTTGCGCACTCGGAGATCGAGGAGCTTGCGCGCTACTCCGACGTGCCGATCATCAACGGACTCACCGACCTCGTGCACCCGTGCCAGGTCCTCGCCGATGTTCTCACCGTCAAGCAGCACCTTGGCGGATACAAGGGGAAGCGCGTCGCCTGGATCGGTGACGGCAACAACATGGCGAACTCGTGGCTCAACGCGGCGTACGTGCTCGGGTTCGAGCTCACGCTCGCGTGCCCCGAGGGGTATGACCCCGATCCGATGATTTACCAGCGCGCGGCATCAAAAGCCAAAGTGCGAATCGTGCGGGATCCCGCCGAAGCCGCTGACAAGGCAGACGTCGTCAACACGGATGTCTGGGCGTCGATGGGACAGGAGGAAGAACAGGCAATCCGCGAGAAAGCGTTCAAGGGCTTCCGCGTCGACGCCGCCATCATGAAGCGCGCAAAGGAGGACGCAATTTTTCTCCACTGCCTGCCCGCACACCGCGGGGAGGAAGTCTCCGCCGAGGTGATCGACGGACCCCAAAGCAGGGTCTGGGATGAGGCTGAAAACAGGCTGCACATCCAGAAAGCGATCATGGCCGTTTTGATGGGCGGGGAAAGGCT
>DASWBG010000260.1:0-2555 GCA_036390715.1 Gemmatimonadaceae bacterium | reverse complement strand
GGAGGCGCTGCTGTTCATCGACGAACACGCCCTGATGGGCCGGGGGATCGGCTACATCGACGTCCATCTGCTCGCGTCGGCGGTTCTCGGGCAGGATGTGGAGCTCTGGACGCGCGATCGCCGGCTCGCAAGGATCGCCTCGGAGATCGAGATCGCGTTCAGGAGATGATGATGCACATCGAGGCTTGGAATGAGTTCCTCCGCCGTTGACACTCCGCGCGCGAATCGCGTCGCCATCACCGATGACGAGCTGGCCGTCCGACTCGTCGATGAGCGGACCATCACCGTGCCTCTGGCGTGGTTCCCGGCACTTCTCCATGCATCGCCCGAGCAGCGGAACGCGTTCCGGCTGATCGGCGACGGCGAGTACATCACCTGGCCGCAGCTCGATGAAGACTTGAGCGTGGCCGGGTTGCTGCGCGGTCCTGGACGACACGCCGGAATGAAGCGGAATGGCAAGCCGCTGCATTGAACCGGATCCACCACGCGCGGTCCGGGTTCGAATGCATGGTTCTGAGCATGAGCGCTACTCGGAGTAGACGGCTGGTATCCAGTGAAATCGAAGGGCAGTCACCAACAGTTCAAACATCCGACGAAACCCGGTCGCGTCACGATTGCGGGCAAACCGGGCGACGACTTGGCGCCGAAGACCTTCGAAAGTATTCTCAAACAAGCAGGATTGAAACAATGAGCTCGCATCGATTCCTGATCGTCGTCGAAAACGCAGGCCGGAACTTCTCGGCATACTCGCCCGACCTGCCCGGCTGTGTCGCGACCGGCGCAAATCGCGATGAGGCCGAGACGAACATGCGCGAAGCCGTTCGCATGCACATCGACGGCCTGAAGGAGGATGGCCTTCCGATTCCGTCGTCCTCGGCGATCGCCGAGTACGTAGTCGTCGAAGCGTGACGAGCGGTCGGCCATGGCAACATTCGGCCAGGTCCGGTTCCACCGTCTACGACGGTTGGAGTTTCTTGACGCGGAATCTTCACCAGCGTGCCCGATCTCGAGTTTGCGCTGAATGACTACGTCCGCATCCACAACCGTGATCCGAAGCCCTTCATCTGGACTAAATCGGCCACCGACATTCTTGACGCACTACACTAGCTCCAAGCCATGGCGCTACTCGTAGTGCGTCCACATGCGAAGGACTTTGACGATCTTCTCGCGTCGGAGCACCTGATAGACCAGTCGATGCTGAATGTTGATCCTTCGGGAAAATGAGCCCGCGAGATCTCCGACGAGTTTCTCGAACGGCGGAGGAGATTGGAACGGATCGGCCGCGAGAATGGCGAGAAGGACTTCGGCTTTGGGCTTGAGGCCCGCGCGTTTCAACTTGCGGGCGTCCTTCACGGCCTGGTGCGTAAACACGACCCGCCAGGCAGGCTTCACCAGTCCAGGGACTCCAGACAGTCTTTCACCGGCGTGGTCATGCCTTTGCGGATAGAAGCTCTCATGCGGGGGATCGAGAGCAAGTAGAGAGTCTCCTGAATCGCACGCCAGTCTTCGATCGAGACAAGGACCGCATCTGTGCGCTTGCCCGTGATCTGCACCGGCTCACTCGTGACCACGGTCTCGTCGATCAACTTGTACAGGTTTGCGCGTGCCTTACTCGCAGTGATTGTCTTCATGGGTGGCTCATCGTACGTGATGTCGTACGTGTCGGTCAACGCGCCGGCAAGTTACTTTGTTCCTGCGATGCTGCTCTCCGCGCGAAGAAGCGCGGCCGTCATCCTGAGCGCCGAAGAGCGCGAAGGATCTGGGCAGGGCGCACGCTCCCACCGCCCAGATTCCTCGCCGTCTTCGCGGCTCGGAATGACTCCCGATCGTCTACCGTGAGTCGGGTTTCCTTGACCCGTCGCAGCGACCGAGGGAGCCTCGGTCGGGCTTCGGCTCGAGAAGCTGGCGTAAACTCAAAGGCGTCGCGATGGTCCGCTTCCCGAGCGGCCGGACCCGACGCGCTGAGCTGCACTGGTATGAGGCTCACGGAATCGGGAAGCGAGATTTCAAGATCAAGCGATATCTCGATTGAACATGACAGAACAACGCCATTTTGCGGTTTGCATCCGAAACGCCGGCTACGAGGCCTCGTTGGAGCTGCGCAAGTTGTACGAGGTGGTGCCTGATCCTGACGCTGAGCGGGATGGAATGCTTCGCGTGATCGACGAGTCGGGCGAAGACTATCTGTTCCCAGTCGCCAATTTCGTGAGAGCGCCGTTGCCCGCCGCCGTTGAAGAGGCGGTTTTGCGCGCGAGGACCTGAACCGCGCACGCTCGAAGCCTCCTCTGCGCGCGATTGTCGTGGCTGACCCTCAACTCGCCGCGCGATGCGCCGCGGTCTCCCCTTCCTCGATGTCGACCGCGATGAACCGCCACTTGCCCTGTCTGAACCGCAGCACCGAGAGCGTCGCCCGCGTGAGATGGCCGAGAACGATGGCCAGCCAGATGTCGGCGGGATGCAGCGGGCGCATCGACTGGAGCAGCGTGCACAAGCCGATCGGGACGATGAACTGCGACACGATCGAGATGTACAGCGGGCTCTTCGTGTCACCCGTC
>DASWBG010000259.1:0-4484 GCA_036390715.1 Gemmatimonadaceae bacterium | reverse complement strand
TCGGCGCCTTACCAATGTCTTCGGGCATGCGGAATCCGGCTGCCCGGAACTTGTATCCCGTCGCATTCAGCCGCGGGATGGTAGTGTGGCAGTAGTTGCACGAAACGTTCAGTCTCCGAGCGAACGCAGGAATTCGCCTTAACCTCGCCAGATGAGCGATCACGGCCTCGACCGTCGAGGGCCGGTTGCTGGGCGGCGCAGCGACGGATCCGCCAGCGTATGCGGTCATGTAGTCCCGCATCGCCGCAGCCATCGCGGGGGTCGGAGTCGCGGGGCGGTGCGCGACGCGGGGCACGGAGGTCGGAGCCGGCGAGTGGTGCGCGCTGCCAAGCACGATAACTGCCAATAGAGCTACGACAAACATGTCTGTTATCTCCTGGGTGAAAAGAAAGCAGAATCAACGGAGGCGAAATCGCTGCCGATTGTCATAGGACCGCCACCAGAGCAAACTACTTTTCCTTCTTGCCGAACAACTTGATGTAGTCGGCCACAGCCTCCATCTGCTCGTGAGTGAGCTTGTCCTTAAACGACTTCATGTCCTCGTCCTTGCCTTTCGTGAGCACTTTCACAATGGAATCCCTGGAGTGCTTCTCGAAGAAATCCTCGTCGAAGGTAGCGATCTTCGGGTACTTGGCCTTCATCGTTTTCGGCGCGACGCCACGCACGCCGTGGCACTTCCGGCAGTTCTCCTCGTACGGAGCCTTGCCGGGCGGATCCTGACTCGGCGCCGAAGCGTGCGCGAATCGACTGACGTAGGTGACGCTGATGCTCAGAGCAGCGATTGCTACGAGTACTGGATGCTGTCTCACTTGGTCTCCTTTGCTTTGAGAGGCTCTGGGAATGTATCCCGGAACTCCGGCTGTTTGTTGAGTGCGGGGGGTCCGCGAAGCGACGCGAGGTACCGCGCCAACTCCTCGATTTCCTGGTGGCTGAGTGTGGGCGGGCCATAGGCCGGCATCTTCGAGTCCGGATGGAATCGTACCGGATCCTCAATGTAGCTATGCAACCACGCTGTGGTGTGCCTCAGCCCGACCTCGGTGAGATCGGGCGCGTCGGGGGCGTCTTCCTTTTTTGGAACGGCGGCCATGCCCGCGACCTTGTGGCATCCTCCGCACTGCTGGCGCTCGAACTGCGTTCGTCCTGCCCGCTCCGTCGATGTCAGGATCCGTCCGACCTCGGGGGCAACGGCATTCTTCGGCTGGTCACGCATCGAGGCGCCAAGAAGAATCGCGGTGGAAATGGCGATTCCTCCGAGGGCGAAAGCGGCCCCCGGGCGTTTCGTGATCGATCTCACGCTCCGCTTGTCGAAGAATGGAAGCAGGAGCAGGACGAGCACGAGCGCCATGGGCAGTCCCACCGCTATCGCGCTCTCCCACGATCCAGGCACCAGCTTCAGGAGCTGAAAGAATGGCAGGAAATACCACTCCGGCGTGGGAACGTATGACGCGTCCGTTGGGTCGGCTGGCGCTTCCAGCGGCGCGCCCACGAAGATGCCGAGGGCTACGAGAATCGCGATGACCAGGGTCGCAGTGACGACATCCTTCGCGATGATATCCGGCCAGAAACGGTGTCCTCCGGTCTTCGATTCGTGCTCGCGACGGCGATAGTACGCCGGATATCCGGAATCGGATGTGAGCTTCGGAGCGTCCGGCTCGAGCTCCACTGCGCGGGGCGCGACACCCTGTCTGATGACGAGAAAGAGATGAAGTCCGACGATAGTGCCGAACAGAATGGGCAGAAGGAGGACGTGCATCGAGTAGAATCGCGTCAGGGTCGCTGCGCCCTGCTGTGATCCGCCGCGCAAGAAAGTCACGAGCTTCCCGCCGATGATTGGCGTGGTGCCAGCGATGTTCGTTCCGACCGCGGTCGCCCAGTAGGCCTTTTGATCCCACGGCAGGAGGTAGCCGGTAAAGCCGAATCCGAGCACAATGAACAGAAGGGCCACGCCGAGAAGCCAGTTGATCTCGCGGGGATACTTGTAGGCTCCCATGGTGAACACGCGGATCATGTGGGCAACGGCGAGCACTACCATTGCCGACGCGCCCCAGTGATGAATCCCACGGAGCGTCGCGCCGCTGTCAACGACACGATCGATATACCGGATGCTCTCGAAGGCGTGGTCGGGAGAGGGCGAGTAGTACATCGCCAGCACGACGCCGGTAACTACCTGCACCGTGAAAACGGCGAGCGTAGCACTTCCCAGAGTATGCCACCACGTGAGGTCGCGCGACACCGACCGGTCGAGGAGGGATCGCCGAATTTTCGTCAGATTGATCCGCTCGTCGACCCACCGCCCTACCAGGCTCATTCCGCTACGCCTCGATGCGTTCGGGGACGCCCAGGCGGAAATCCTTGTAGTTAACGAACACCGAGGCGTCGCGCACTTCCACTTGAAGCTCGTCGAGCGGTCGAGGAGGAGGCCCGTCGAGGACTTCGCCCGTTTTTACATCGAACTGCCCGCGGTGACAGGGGCAGAAGAAGTTCTTTTTGTTGCGATCGTAGAAGTAGCTGCAGCCGAGATGCGTGCAATGTCCGTTGTACGCCTTGAATTTCTCGCCATCCTCCGTGTACAGCCACAGACCATTGAGGTTACGGCTCTCGATCCATGCGTCGTCGATGGATTGCACGAAGTTCACGCGGATCGGAACGCCAATGTCGAGAAGCGCGGTATCGTCGGCGACCTTCACCCAGTTGCCAGCTTTCGGGCGGCGGGCAGCCGGCGGAAAGATCGCGCGCAACACCGGGAAGGAGACCAGCCCCGCGCTGATGAGCGCCCCAAGAGCGCTGAGTCGTTTGAGAAAACTGCGCCGCCCGACGCTTCCTTCGCCGTCGGAATCGGGGACACGCTCAGCTAACGTCGAGGACAACGCGAGCTCCCGTGTAGATGTTGGTCACACGATCCGCGAAAAAGCTGTGCGCTAAAAAAACTAGCAATAGGTCCGACGGTCAATAAGGGGAACCCGCATAGGGCCTGCAGCCACGGCTCAAGCCGCGTCAGGCAAAGCCAGCCTGGTCCATCTTCCTTTCCACTGGTTCGAGCAGTCTGTCAAGAATCAGCCGGTCATGCTGTCAGGGTTTCCCTCAAGAATGAGTGGGGACTTCTCACCGAAAGTTCAGTCACATCCCCGCCAAAGTTGAGGCGAAGTCCGACAGTTGGTGTCGCCCATCGCTCGTATCCTGAGTGCGTAACCGAAGTAACCGCATCTCACGAACTGAGGATTACGAAAGATGAGAAAGACCTTATTGACTGTTTCAGCGCTGATGGCAGTGGCCGCTACGGCCGGCGCACAAAGCGCGAGCGCAATTCGACTCCGCCTCGATCCAGCCAGCGAGCTGACCATCGAGGGGACTTCTTCCCTTCACGCCTTCCACTGCAAGACCAACAAGATCATGGCCTACGTGGATGTAGATCCGGGCTACACGAAGGATCTCACCAAGGTTGCGCGCCCGATCGTGAGCGTGAAGGTCAACATCGTCGTGCGGACACTTACCTGCGGCAACGGGCAGATGGACAAGAACATGTACAACACGCTCGACGCCGATAAGAACCCGCTCATCAAGTACACGATGTCAGGATATGACATCCTCGACGGCACCGCGACACCGGCAGCGTTCGTTGCCAAGACAACCGGCACCCTGACGATTTCCGGTCACGAAAAAGTCATCGGCATGAAGATCGACGCCGAGCGACTGAGCGATGGGAAGGCTACTGCCAAGGCAGAGCAGGCGCTTCTCATGAGCGACTTCGGAATCACGCCGCCGAGTTTCATGTTCGGCAGGCTCAAGGTCGGGGATGAGATCAAGGTGAAGTTCAATCTGAAAGCAGGACCGGAGCTTCTGGCGCAACTCGCCGCAATCAATGGCGGCGGACAGTAAGAGTCCCAGGAAAATGAGTAATCACGCCACAACGCATACCATAAAAGAAAAGAGGAGACCACTATCATGAAACGTACCTTCCTTGTTCTCACGGCCGCGCTCGCGACGGTTGCATTCGCGCCTCGTTCGAACGCCCAGGGGACCAACAAGATGACCGTCGGTATCGCCGTACCGATGCCGGCTCTCGACACAATGCCCATCACAATCGTCCCCATCGTAATCGCCCTGCCGGATTCGGCGACGATGGACACCGTGAGGAAGATCGCAAACACCAAGATTACGAGCAGCTTCCTTTCGACTGCCCCCGGGATCGAGATGCAGAACTACCGTCCCGAGGATAAGCGCGGAATCAACGTTTTCGAAGCGCCGAAGGATGAGTCGGTTGCGTATCAGGGATTCAAGCTGCAGTGGGGCGCAGCCTTCACGCAGCAGTTCCAGGGTCTCGATCACAGCAACACCGCGGCTCCTGTCCTGGTCACCACGGCTGGCGTCACCACCAATACGAACCAGCTGATCCGCATCGGACACGGCCCCAATAACGCGACGGCCAATCTCTACCTGAACGGTCAGCTCGCGCGCGGCATTCGCGTCGCGATGACGACCTACTC
>DASWBG010000258.1:0-10978 GCA_036390715.1 Gemmatimonadaceae bacterium | reverse complement strand
CGCACTCAACGAAGATTTGTGATATCTCCCGGATGAGTGCCGGCCCGTTATCTTGAAGGCCACCAAGACCCGGTAGCTCAGTTGGTAGAGCAACGGACTTTTAATCCGTAGGTCGTGGGTTCGAAACCCACCCGGGTCATCTTCACTGCACCAAACTTGACTGGCGTCGGCGCTGCACGGGGGCTAGTTTGCCGATTGTGGTAAGCTGCTTCCCGGGAGTGTGGAATGCGGCACTTCAATTGGGTTCCCGTCGCCGGAATTTTCTTCGCAGCCTCGCTCAGTAGCTGCGCCTCGGCGAGCCATCGTTCGACGGAATCTCCCGTTCGCGCCGACTTCATCAGCTCCGACGAGATCGCGCACTCATCATCGACGAACGTCTGGGACCTTCTGCGTAAACGCGCGCGGCAATACAACTTCGCTGAAGATCGTTATGGTCGTCCCCGCTTCATTACAACCAAACGCGGCCGCAGTACTATCGCACTCGCCGGATCCGATAGCCCACTCATTCTGATCGACGGCGCGCGCCTATCTGATGTCGCCGCTCTTCGCGACATGTCGACGGACTCGGTCGAGAGCATAGAGCTGCAGAGCGGAATCAACGGAACTTCAGGCCAGGGGACGAACGCAGCCGCGGGCGTCATCTACATACACACCAAGGAAGCATCTTCGTCCTGATCTGAGTAGGCGGGAGAGGTCCCCGAGATCGCCGTCCAGAATACAAAACGCTCCGCCGAGTCCCGGCGGAGCGTTTTGTTTCCGTTTGCAACTACGGCCTAGGCTTTGGACTGATCGCAGGCCGTCTTGTCGTACTGAGGGTTGTTCTGTTCCTGCTGAGGAACGGGCACGTTCACATCCGTACCGTACAACCCTCCCTTGAAGTAAGCGCCGTTCGGGAAGACAGTGTTCACAGGTCGCGTGTACTGCCTGACCAAGCGACGCAGATCTCCGAGCCGATGCGAGGTCAGGTAGAGCCAGTAGGCTCTTTCCCTGAACAGCTGATCCTGCTGGGCGGCTGCGGTGGCCTGCAGCGTCAGCGGTGGCAACGAGTTCGCCGCATACCCGCGTAAAGCCAGCAGTGCGGCATTGCTGCGCAATGCATTTAACGTGGTGAGCGCGCCCGCTGCATCACCCGCGTTCAGTGATGCTTCGGCTTCGATCAGGCGAGCTTCGACGCCGTCGGCGATCGTGGCCACCGAAGAACGCGCGGGGTACTTTGCCTGAACCCACTGAACGGTTGTCCCATCAAATCCCTTGTTGCCCTGGCCGGCCCGATTCGCAACACTGTCTGCGACACGGGGATCGAACAAGCCCCCAGCCTGTTTCAGGTTTCCGTCCGTCTGATACGTGAGCCCGACGCCTCCCTCGGCGTTAGCCTCCCCGAACCGTGCGACGCTAGACGTGAGACTCCAGGTACCGTTGTTCTGGCGCCCGGTGGTTTCAGAGTGAAGGTAGTTGTATTGGAATGTCGTCAACACTCCGGCCACGGCAGCTGCAGCTTCGGGGTACTTCCCCTGATCGAGTAGCGCGCGACCCTTTCCGACCTGCGCCAGCTGCTTGAATGTCGCGGTAAGAATCGTTGCCTGCGGAACTGCGAGCGCCTGGTTGAATTTCGAGATGGCGCTGTCGAGCAACGTGTTGGTCGACTCCGCTGCGCCGAAGGTAAACGACCCATCCGCGTTCTGCTTGCTGACAGGCACGCCTCCGCAATAGTTCTCTGCGAACAGGACGTAGGCGAGGCCGCTGAGAGAGAGCACTTCAGGAAAGCCGGCGCTGTCGCCCGCGGTCTTTGCGCTCAGCCGGTAGTTGTCAACCGCCAGATCGGCGAACGACCGTGCGCGCGTCAGATCGAAAAAGGTTCCGATCAAACTGGTGTTGGTGAGAGTCATCGCGCGCTGATCGATCTCGATCCGCGTCGGGAAAGTCTCGGTATTGATAAACTCGTCCGATAACAGACCGGAGAGGTGTACCTGCTCGACGTCAGCGGCTCCCCCGTTGTAGGCGACTCCAAAGTTTCCGATCGCGCCAGCGCGTTGCGCCGGCAACGCTCCAGCGCCCTGGAGCGCTTCCGGTCTGGCTACGTCCGGATCGGTGACGGTAAGCAGCTTGTCCGAGTTGCAGGCCGCGAATAGAGCGAGCAATCCGGCCGCGGCCAGGCGCGCCGGCGTGAGCCGCCGATCGCGCAATGAGTATTTATATCGCATTTGATTTATCTCAGAGGTTGAAAGTGGCTCAGAAGTTGACCGTGACGCGGGCAGTCCAGTTTCGCGTCGGCGGTAGCGTGAGGAAATCGGAGGTGCTGAAATTCGCGCCCGGCGTGGAGTTGGTCTCCGGATCGAAGCCAGTGTAATTGGTCCAGGTGTGAAGATTCCTTCCCGTGATGCTCAACTCCATCGCACGTCCGAAATGGCGAGTCATGGCTTCGGGGGCTCGCAGAGTGAACGTGAGCTCGCGGAGCTTGGTAAAGGTCGCATCCTCGATGTAACCGGCGTCGGTGCCCAACGCGCTGGCGGCGATCGCCGCGGCCTGGTCCGCAAACGGGGTGGTCTTGTCGTACGCTTCCTGGCAATTGAAGAACGTGCAGCGGAAGCGGCGCGTCAGATTGAACAGCTTGTAACCACCCTTGTGATCGAAGAACGCCGAAATCGTGAACATCTTGTTGAGTGTCAGCGTCGGCGTGAACCCGAACTGGTGCGTGGGAAGCGGGTTGCCGAGGTAAACCACATCAGGCGTTAGCGTGATCTCGCTGCGCGCAATGATCCCATCTCCATTGACGTCACTGAACGTGTAACCGCGTTGGAAATACGACCCGAGCGGGAATCCCACCTTATGCAGCTGCTGCGTGTTCACGACGATTGGCGGCACCGGGCTGTCCGTCGGGAGTTTGCCCAGCGTCAGGAGCTTGTTGTCGTTCGTGGAGCTCGTGAGCGTGAAGTCGAACCCCACGCGCTCCATGTCGAGAACGCGTGTGTTTAACACGCCTTCCCAGCCCTTGTTGCTGACCGAACCCAGGTTCTGGAACTGGGTCGTGGTGAGACCCAACGAGGGCGGAAGCGGAACCGCAACCAGAAGATCATCCGTTCTCTTGTTGTAATGAGTGACTTCCATGCCGATCCGCTCATCGAAAAAGCCGGCGTCGAAGCCAAGCTCGGTCTCTTTCGATTTCTCGGGACGCAGATTGGGATTACCTGTTCCACCAACAGTGATCCCCGGAACGTCGGTGCCACCGACGGTTACCGTCTGGGCGTTGAAGAACGTAATCGCGTCTCGGAAGTTGGGCTTCTGGCCCGATTTCCCGTTGGCCGCTCGCAGTCGCAGCGAGCTGAGGTAAGGAGTTTTCGGGAAGAACTGCTCCTCGTTTACCACCCACGAAAGGGTGACCGAGGGATAATTGATGCTACCGAAGTTCTGTCCGAAGGCGCTGTTCTTGTCGTTGCGCAGAGCCCCGCTCAGAAAGATGCGATCGCGCCACGCGAGATCTTCGCGTAAAAGACGGCTGATCGTCTTGTTGTCTGTGTTCGTCTCACTCACCGCAAAGCGGGCGCTGGCTCCGGCCAGTGAACTCGTCCCACCAAGGAGCTTGGCTCCGAACGCTTGTGTGCCTCTGATCAATTCCTTGTTGAAGAGCCCGCTCACCTTCGTCGTCGCCTTGAGGCCGTCGAATGGACTAAAGGCCGCCGAGAGAGTTCCGTTCGCCGTATAGTTGTAAATCGAATACGGGTTGGACGTGCGCTGTCCATCGGGTAGAGATCCGAAGTTGACCTTGTTCGGCGGAATTAGCTCGTTGTCCCACCGGTTTAGATAATCCAGTCCCGAAACGACAGTCGCGGTAAGCCATGAGAGCGGCTGATAGGAGCTGTTTACGGTGCTCTCAAACCGATTTATGTCCTGACGCGTGTTGATCGCGTAGATCTGTGTTGGGGTGGCTCCGCTCAGATAGCCTTGGGTGACTGCGTTATCGCGCGCGCTGCCGAGCAATCCGGCCGAGATGATTCCTAGTGTGTTGTTGTCGTTTTGCGGAAGCCGAAGGTGATCGGTGAGGTAACTGGTTCCGATCTGAAGATTCCAGTTGTCTCGCATCTGCATGGACACGTTGGCGCGTCCAGACGCCCTCTGATCGAGACTAGTCTGGAAGACACCCTGCTGCTTGTCGTAGTTGCCCGCGACATAGTAAGTGACCTGATCGCTTCCGCCGTTGACGCTGGCGCCGTACGCCCCGCGTTTACCGTCGAGGAAGGGGCTGTGTGCAACGAGTGGGTTGAACGAGAAGGATGAATCGACCCCAGGCGTGCATAGGCCGCGCGTCTGGCTGTCGAGAGTGCAGCGGGTACCCGTCGTGGAGGTGACGAGGTAATTAGAGGGATAATCAGTGACATCCTTGATGTTCCCGCCCTCGACGTACGTCGTCCAGGCCGGTTTGCCAGAACGCCCGCGCTTGGTCGTTATCTGGATGACACCGTTCGCAGCGGCGGTACCGTACTGCGCTGCGGCGGCGGGCCCCTTCAGGACCTCGAAGGTCTCGACGTCCTCGGGATTGATGTCATTGAAGCGGGATGGCACCTGGCCGCCGACGCCGATCGTCGTAGATCCGATGGTGCCGCTCTGAGCGACGTTGTTGTTGTAGCGGATTCCGTCGACGACAATTAGCGGTTCATTGGTGAGTGACAGTGACGATGCGCCGCGGATGCGAATGCGCGAACCGGATCCGACAGTCCCTCCGGCTTGCTGTACATCGACGCCGGCAACCTTTCCGGTAAGCAGCTGGCTCACGTTCTGGGCAGCGGCTATCTGTTCGACCTTCGGTTGTAAGGTCGATACGGCGGACCCGATTTCGCGCTTGCGCTCGCTCTCACCGGTGGCCGTGGTTACGACCTGCTCGAGGCTGACGGCCGCCTGGCTCAGTGTGAACTGCAGCTCGGTGGTGCCTCCGGCCGTCACGGTCGCGGGCTGCGCCGAGGCCTGATATCCGAGGCGTAGCACGCGGACCTGATAGGCCCCCGGTCTCACCCCCGCAATGCGGAAGCGACCGTCATCGCCGGTGGCGGCTGCGCGAGTAGTGCCTACGATCTGCACCTGGGCTGTTGGGACCGGAGCCCGTGATGCGGCATCGACCACTACGCCGGAAATGGTTCCCGCATCTTGTGCTCGTCCGGGAGTCGCCATGCACCACAGCATGGCCATCGCGCCCAGTCCGATCCGCAAGATGTTTCTAACGAGTCGATCTACCATACTCCCTCCAATTCTCGCCCGAAGGCGTCATGAATCGCGTCACGGCGAAGTGCCGGACGCCCCAAAAACGACCGCTCAAAACGGCGGCGTCGAAGGCGGATGCGGAATGACCAGCCTATCTGGCCCGGTCGCGACAATGAATGCGCAGAAAAAGATCTGTGGCGACAATGGTGCGGCCCCGCTGGCTCGTAGGACGACTGCTAGCGGGCGGCGAGAAAGCATCTCGCGCTGCCACTCGCGAAGCACGGGCCACAATGGCGGCAATACGCGCAGCGCACGCGGCTGGTCCCAACCTTCGCCCGATCAATCGGAACGAAGAGGTAGCAGACCCGCTTCAACGGGCTGTAGTCTAAGCCCGAGCCCACGGAGGTCAAGCCTGAAATGTCGATCCATCGAGATGCGACGGTGAACCGCGCATGGGTCACGGCGGATGGCAGCGAGCCGTGGGCGACTGGCTCCCCTACACCGGTCACCGCTACATTGGTCGGCGGCGTCGGACTCTCAATTCCCATGGCCGTGGGTTCAAGCCCACAGAGTTACTCATGGCGAAGCCGAATAAAACAAGGCAGCCAGACCTCTCGCGCGCGCTCAACGCCGTACGACGAATGGTCCGCGGTCTTCGCTCGGCGGCGGAGGCCGTCGAGCGCGAATTAAACATCAGCGGTGCGCAGCTCTTCGTGCTGAGAGAGCTCGCCGACGTTCCCAACCAATCCGTCAAGGACCTCGCGGCAGTCACCATGACGACGCACAGCACCGTTTCCCAGGTCGTCAGTCAGCTGATCGCGAAGGGCCTCGTGGCGCGAACGTCCGATGCCGCCGACAGGCGCCGTGCCCTGCTACGCCTCACACGCCAGGGCGCGAATCTGATCAGGAGATCCCCTCGGGTAATTCAAGCGGACCTGATAGAGGGGTTCAGTACACTGCGACCAGCGGAGCGCCGAGGACTGGCGAACGCTCTCGAGAAGTGGCTCGATGCTTCGGGAATGGCGCGAGTTCAATCGAGAATGCTCTTCGACAAGCCACTCCTCGACAAGCGTCGACCGCGCTCAAGCACGAGGTCCGAGCCAGGTCAGGGCACCTGAGAGCGGGTTGGCAGAGGGTACTACGAAAATGAGAAAGGGACGTCTCGAGGCGCCCCTTTCTCATTCCAACCGCTTATCGCCTGATTAGGTGCAGACGATTACACCGTATCTAAAAGACGAGTACGGGTGTGGCTGGCAACGAACAACGCGTCGGTACCGACGCATTTCCGGGCTCGACCGCGCCAGGAGACGCCTACGCGGGCCCTTCGGGGGGCTTCGGGGGAGCGCCCGGCGCCGGGGGTGCGGAATCCCCCGCGTTTTGGGCAGGCGAGGTGGCGGGCGCCTCGCCATTTGCCGGGGGCATTGGTGACCGCTGGATTCCGCCTTCGACCTGGCGCATCATAGCGACGAACGCGGTGGAAGCCTCGGGCTCGAATTCCGTCCCGGCGCGCTCCTCGATATAAGTGAGCACCCGCTCCGCCTCCCACGCATCGCGGTAGGGACGACGGGTCCGCAGTGCATCGTACACGTCACAGACGTGAACGAGTTTGCTCGCTTTGTGGCAATCACGGCGATAGTGGTGCGTCGGGTAACCGAGGCCGTTGATCATGATGTGATGCTCGTGCGCCACCGCCGCGGCAAGGTCGAGACGACGCCCACTCTCGATGATCATCTTCGCGCCAGCGACCGGGTGATTCTGCATCACCTGACGTTCCTGGTCCGTCAGCTTGCCCGGCTTGTTGAGAATGTCCTGCGGGATGTGCACCTTGCCCAGATCGTGCAGCAATCCCGCGACGCCGAAGGTCCGAACGTCTTGAGCGGCAAGCCCGAGGGATTCCGCCAGCGCCATCACCAGCACCGACACGTTCAGAGAGTGCGTCGTCGTATACTCGTCAAACTCCCTGAGCTGGAGCAACGGAAGAATCATCTGCTGGTCGCCGTGCATTGCCAACGAGAGTGACCGCACCACCGCTTCCGCTTCGGCCAGAGGCAGCCGGCCCCGCTCCATGACTTCCTTGTGCATCGACTGAATCGATGCGGCCTCCTCGCCGAGCGAGTATGAGATCGTGGCGACAGGCGCCGGAGCGTCGAGCGTTTCCTGCAGATGTCTCGTTTCTCCACGTATGCCGAGTGCACCAACCTTGATCCCGGTGGGGCGGTTTGGTCTCGCTTCGGCGGAATCGATGAACGAGAGAGTGATGCGAGCCATCATCTCCTCGAGAAACTCTTCGTACTGCTCGCGGGTGACATTGGTGTCCAGCTCTATGCGCTGCACGCCGGCCTGTGCCAGGCGCGTTCCCCACTCCCAGTCGCCAAGCTCGCGAAGCGCGGTCTCCTGATAGATGGTCTCTTCGCCGAGAAATGAGAAACGCGGATTGGGATCGTGTGCCTGGAGGTCCTGGAGGCAGCCGTACGATCTGTCTACCGCGCGCTCGCGCGCCGGATGGCCGTCGTTGTACAGCGCCATCGTCGAGACGGCCTGTCCGAAGGACACGAGAAACCGAATCGGGTCACTCATTCTTCAATGGCGTGACCGGTCTGGAAATCGTACCTCTGCGCGCGACTTTCGCGCGGACCTCGGGGTCCCTGCTGCGCTCGGCGAGCGTGATGACGGGTTCTGCCGCGGGGTCGTTGCCCCAGAAGCCTGCAATCACGCTCACCGCCGCCAGCATTTCCGGCGACGACGGGCGCAGTTTAGGCTTCCTCGGCCAATGAGCCTCGGTAACGGCGTACCTCAACAGCCAGGCGAGCGTCTCGGGTGTTCGCTGTTGCGCGACAATCCGAATTCCCATCGTGCGCAGCTGCGAATCGAGCTCACCGCGATCGACGCGCTGCTTGATCAATTCGATTCCGGCGGACGGACATCTCTCCTGCGCAACAGTAAGACCGGCGAAAACGACTCTGTCGTCGGTGTCCGTGAGCGCGCCCATGATCGTCTCGTCGCGCTCCGCCGGGTTGCGAAGCATCAGTCTCACTGCTTCACGGCGGACCAGCGGCTCGTCGCTCGCGAGGTAATTAATCGCGGAAAAATCGGATGGCAGCGTGCCCAAGCGTCCGAGCAACGCCAATAGCTCACGCTGCATAGCAGGAGGGGCATCCGGGATTCGCTCCGCTACGGCCGCGCCTGCCTGGTCCCCGACGGACTGCACGAGATCGTAAAACTGGGCGCGGATTTTCGCATCGTCGAAGACCGCCGCCACGGAGAGAAGTGTTGGTGCGGCAGCGATTCCAATTCGTTTCACGAATCGCGCGACCAGTGGCATGTTAACACGCGGCTGCTGGAGCAGATCGTCGAGAATCCGCTTCCCTTTGAGAAACTCCCAAACCGGTGCGGCTGCCTCTTCACTTGGCGCCCGCTCGACCAGGTCCAGCACAACGTCGGCGCGACCGGCCTTGCACAGATCGGACATCGCGGCGCGCACCTGTGGTCCCATGGCGCCTACCTCGATCGCGATTTGAATCATCCGTTCGGGCTCGATCTCCGTGGGAAGCGCGTCAGAAGAAGCCTTTGGCACCGCGTTCCTGGAGCTGGACATGCTCTCGAGCGCCTGGCGATACGCCTCGGGATTGGGGTCGTCCAGGCTCCAGTCGTCAACGAGGCGCCGCATCACATCGCGAATCGTCGGATCCGTTCTGGAGCGCGGCCCGCCGGAAGATGGATGGTGCGCGAGCTTCGACAGCATACGCAGCATTGAGTGAGAGACTGTCTGTCCTTCGGCGGCGGACGCTGCTTTGACGAGGTCGATTACCGCCTCAACGGTGATCCCCTGCGAGGCGTCGAGTAGGAATCTCCGTCTCTGGGCTTTGTCTCCCCCCATCTCGAGAAGCCGCTCGAGCGTCGATTCCTTGAGTGAACCTACGAGACGCGACACTCGCCGCTGCAATCCCGCCGCCTCTGGCCCCTCCGCGGTCTTGAGCTCATCGCCGATCTGAAGGAGGTAGCCGACGATCACCTGATCGTATGCCTCTTCGCGCTGGTGCTCGTCGATTGCTCGGGCGACGGTCGCGGGCTCGAGCGCGGTGCTATCGTCTGAGTCCCGGGCAGCGGCCGAGCTGGAAGTGTCTGACACGAGCGCAGCGCGCGCGAGACCGATCCAGAGCTGAGTGGCTCGGCCCGCGGCCATTTGATCCGCCCCCGGAGGCTCTCCCCCGGGCTCGTCTTCGATTAGCTGCAGTCGGTCATAGGTAAGCGGGAAGAATCGGACGTGCTGCCACATGTCGCCAACGCGCTCGAGGTCGAGGCCGATCGGTTTCTCCGACCGAGTCGGATCGATGGAAAGCGCGGCCAGCACGTCCCCCAATTCGTCGCGACTGATTCCACGCAGGAACTTCACCGCTCCCACGTGGTGCTCGTGCAGACGCTCGGCGAGCTCCTTGAGCACTGCGTTCAGGGGATCGGTTGCAACGCCTTCGATGATCAGCTGGCGCCGGGCAACCCCGATCGACAGCGATTCCCGCTCCCCCACGAACAACATTCCCAGGCGATTCGCGACCCCATCTACTGCGCCGTGCAAAAGGGGATGGCTTTGCGGATAGATGGCGTGTTTGTTCAGCGTGATCGACAGCTCGACGAGGAAATCGGCGAGCTCGCGCGACAGAGTAGCGACCGCCGGCCGTGGAGAGGGGGCGGGGGTGGACGGCGGAGCTGCCTGTGACGGGTTCGTCATGGGTGAGGCGTACGAATACGCCTCAGGGTTGACCGGAAGTTGGATTGTCGCAGCAGCATTTGAATACTCAAACTGAGCCCGGCCCCGCAATGTCGAAGTTGCGTCTGACGGAGGCTAATTTTTCACGATGTCGCACGACACATACACGACGCGCTGGCGGGTGCTCGCGTTACTGGGTTTTGCAGAATTGTTGGGGATGTCGCTCTGGTTTTCAGCCAGCGCGGTCACCCCTCAGCTCCGCTCAATCTGGGGACTGACCCTCGCGGAGGCGGCCTGGCTAACGACAATCGTGCAGCTTGGATTCGTCTGTGGCACGGCTATCGCCGCCGTGCTCAATCTCGCCGACGTCATTCCGGCAGGGAGGCTTTTCAGCGCCTGCGCGCTGCTAGGCGCGACCGTCAACGCCGTGATTCTGGCGGCACCCGGGTACCCATCGGCTCTCGTGCTGCGGTTCCTGACGGGGTTCTTTCTTGCTGGCGTCTACCCGCCTGCGATGAAGATGACGGCGACCTGGTTCCGCTCCCAGCGGGGCCTCGCCATCGGTGTAATCGTGGGCGCACTTACCGTGGGGAAAGCCATTCCTTATCTGGTGCGGGCGCTGCCGCACGTTGGCCTTCGGCCGGTGGTGCTCACGGCGAGCGCCGGCGCTGCACTGGCCGCGCTGATCGTTGCCGTTGGGTACCGCGAAGGGCCCTATCCATTCACGTCCCGCCCGTTCTCGTGGAGGCACGTCGGAGATGTGGTCCGCGTGCGGGAGTGGAGGCTCGCGACGGCGAGCTACTTCGGTCACATGTTCGAGCTGTACGCGTTCTGGACCTGGATTCCGTCGTTTCTCGCCGCGAGTGTCGCCGCGAGTGTCGGCGGACGATTCCGTGCTCCGCGGTTGATATCCCTCCTCGCGTTCGCGACGATCGCGATCGGGGGCCTGGGGTCGGTATGGGGCGGGCTGTTCGCTGACAAACGGGGCAGGGAGCGGCTCGTATCGATCTCTCTCTTCATGAGCGGAGCCTGCTGTCTGCTGAGCGGAATCCTCTTTGGCCGGCAGATCTGGATACTTGGCGC
>DASWBG010000257.1:0-8955 GCA_036390715.1 Gemmatimonadaceae bacterium | reverse complement strand
GTTGTTCTTGCCGCTGCCATTGCGCAGCCCCTTGAGCTCCACGTTGACTGCGAGGTTGCTATTCCCGAAATCGTTGCGCAGTAGTCGCGGCGCGCCGGTGGCATCCATCAGGAAGAGATCTTCGTCGCCATCACCGTCGACGTCCGAGACGGCGATCGCGGACGCTCCGGCCGCCCTCACTGGAGCCGGAATCAACGTCGACCGATCGAGAAACTTGCCCGTGCCATCGTTCCGAAAGAGGAATACTGCGTTGGAAGTTTTCTCGCGCACCGATCTTCCGCTCGCTGGGGAACTCTTGTCACCGATGGGTGTGCCCGTCACTACGAGATCAAGCCAGCCGTCATTGTCGTAGTCCACGAACGTCGCTGCCATTCCCACCGTAGAGCGAAGCGCCTGAAGCGCGCCACTCGAGCGGCGGTCGCGAGTAAACGTGCCATCTCCTTTGTTCAGCCAAAGGGTCGGCTCCCCGCCATTCGTGCTCGCGACGAAGATATCGAGGAATCCGTCATTGTTATAATCCCCCACCGCCGCGGCCCCCGATTCGCCGCTCGTTGTCAATCCGCTGGCGGCGGTCACGTCGCTGAAGCGTTGCGCGCCGCCATTGTGAAAGAGGACATCGCTCCCATGCTCGTTGGTAACGAAGAGGTCGAGGCGTCCATCACCATCGAAATCGGCGACGACAGCGTCGCGCGAGTCGCCGCTGCCGGCGAGACCAAAGGCGGCTGTTGCCTCGGTGAACGTCCCGTCGAGATTGTTGCGGTACACAGTACGCTGGCCGTTTCCGACGAGAAGGAGATCAAGGTCTCCGTCGTGATCCAGATCCGCGAAGAGTGCCTTGCGCGCTCCCTTGACGTCGGCGACTCCGGCCTTCGCCGTTACGTCCACGAAGGTGCCGTCGCCACGATTGCGGAACAGGTGACCACGCCCCTCACC
Organism: Gemmatimonadaceae bacterium; assembly: GCA_036390715.1. GTDB lineage: Bacteria > Gemmatimonadota > Gemmatimonadetes > Gemmatimonadales > Gemmatimonadaceae > UBA4720. Next base: position 8,022 of record DASWBG010000257.1, on the reverse strand, counting down.
ACCGATGACGAAGAGGTCCAGCCAGCCATCGTTGTCGTAATCCGCGAAGGTTGCGAACACGGCACCCTGCGGAAGAGAGATGCCCGAGCGTTCGCCAGCATCCCGGACGAAGCCGGATTGAACACGATAAAGATGAGCGACCGATTTCCGTAGTTCGGGCGACCACGTTGAGACAAACAGATCATCTGTGCCGTCGCCGTCGACATCGCCAACCGCAAGAGCGGTCGGCTCGTCCTGCCGTGCCGATGCGGTGACGGGCCCGGTGCGGGCAGTCGCGCTGGCGAGACCCGCGTCGTCGGTCATATCAGTGAATTTTGCAAGATCGACCGTCGCTCGATCTCGCACTCCTCGGAGCGAGATGAAAGACTTTGGCGCAAAGGTAAGGACAGAACGCCCAGGAATAGCACCTTCCGTCCATTTGACATCGTCCAACGACGCTTGGTACGGCTTCGTGACCTCCATGAGGCCGAAGAGGTGGTCGAGCGTCGACCGCGCCTGCGCAAGTTTTCCGGCACGCAGAAGCTGGATCGAGCTGTCGAGATAGATCCCGGCTTGCTTTGGAGGCTCGGGTGGTATCCGCCTCACTTCCTCGAGCTGCCGAATGACACTGTCAGCTTCGCCACGACGAGCGAGCGCAGCCACAAGCTTCAGTCGCACAGCGAGATTCGCTGGCGCGACCGCGAGCACGTCCCTCAGTCGATCTTCGTATCTGCGAGCGCCCCCCGAGGCGCTATCGGGTCGCTGCGCTTCGAGCTCCGCGAGTGCGTACAATACGTGAGCATTGCCGGTGGTATCGCGGCGGAGCTGCTCGAGCATCGCGCGCGCCTCTGAAGGACGCCCGGTGAGCGAGTAGAGGCGCGCGAGCGCGAGGCCCACATCGGTACTCGCCGGGTCCAGCTCTCGCGCCCTGCGGAGCTGCTTTTCTGCCTCGGCGTAGCGGCCCGCCTGCAGATAAGTGAGCCCAAGGTCCGCGTAGCCGAGGGGATCATCGGGGGCGAGCTTGGTGAGCTTCGTGAACGCGGATTCAGCCTCCGGTAATTGATTTCGTTGGAGGTAGGTGAGTCCGAGCACGCGAGTGGTGTAGAGCTCCTCCACAGACGCCGGCTTGCGTCGACACGTGGTCGCTGCGACAATCAGCGCGGCACTCAGGAAGACGATCCACGCCCGCCGAACAAAGTGGTTGGCGCTGACGCGAATCTCGCCTTCGACGAAGCTCGGCTCTGACATGATCCAAGGTACCCCTTGGGGCCGATGGGTCAAGCCGGTCCGGTTGTGCTGACGCGAACCTGGCGGAAAACCAATAGCGAGAAGAGCTAGGTAGGAGGTTGGAGGTACTAGGCTCGAGGGTATGAGGTAACGCGCACCACCGCGCGCTTCTACCTCCTACCTCGCACCTAGCACCTCGCACCCCCCACCTAGCTCTTCTCGCAGTTTAAGGGAATTCGTCTCGATGTGTCAGCCAACTGTAACAGTCAGAGCTGAGGGGCGGTAACAGCCCGAGGTAACGTAAAAGAGAACGTGCTCCCGCGACCGGGCACACTGTCGCACCAGATTTTCCCCCCGTGCGCTTCAACGACTCCTTTTGCGATCGCGAGACCGAGCCCCACTCCGCGGTGATCGTCGGTGCGCGCCTGCCAGAAGTCATCGAATAGATGGTCGATGTCAGCGGGTGCGATTCCCGGCCCCGTGTCAGTGACGTGAATCGCAACGTGATTCCCGTTCGCAACCGCGCGCATCGTCACGTTCCCATGCTCTGGCGTGAACTTGAGGGCGTTGCCCACGATGTTGCCCACGATCTGCGACACGCGGAAAGGATCCGCGCGAACGGCGACCCCATCGTCTGGAGGGACGGCATCGAAATAAACGTTGCGCCTTTCCGCCACCGGGCGGAACGTTTCCTCGGCTTGATGGAAGATCGTGACGACCTCTACCTCTTCGAGGTCGAGCTTGAACTTGCCCGCGTGAATGCGCACTGTGTCGAGAAGGTCGCCGATCAAACGGTTCATCTGTCTGCCCGCCCGAAGTGCGACATCCAGCAACTCCCTTCGCCGCGGCCGGTCGAGATTCTCCTCGAGCAGGAGATCCGTGCTGGTAATGATGAGGTTGAGCGGATTGCGGAGATCGTGCGCCACGAGGCCCAGCACTTCCTCCCGCGCTTGCGCAAGGAGTTCCGCGTCGTGCCGCATTTGGCGCTCAGCGTCATAGCTGCGCCCCACTTCTTCGTTCAGGCGCTTGAGCGCCGATGCGCGTGACTCGGCCAGTTTGCGCGCGCGCTGCAACGCTTCCATCGTCGTCGTTATCGTCGCCGCGACGATGATAAACGCGATGATCTCGAGGGCCTCGACCCGATCGATCAGGAGGGAGCCACCGGGCGCGAGGAAGTTCAGATCGATCAGCAGCAATGACAGGACTGTTGCCAATGATGCAGGGCCGGGTCCGCCGTACCAGGCTGAGATCGCCACCGCTGGCACGAAGAAAAGAAAGCTCGGCGTAGGTCCGTCGCGACGCAGAATCAGAGTAGCGACTAACGCGATCGCGGTGACCAGAAGGGCCAATGCGTATCGCGCGAGTGATGACCCAGGATTTTCTGGCCGCTGATGAGATCCCAACAAACACCCGTCCCGGCAGTTACGGCTCGGACCAGCCCTCGCTCAGCCGTCCGGCTTCAGTCTGAATACGCTAGAGCCGAACATTCCGTTGACGGAGCAAGCACATCCGGAAAAGGGTGGAATCATTTCGCGGTCCCGGCAACCAGGTGTGCGGTTTTTGCCCAATCACCATGTGTTTTACGCTAACGAGAGAGGGTAAACACATGAAAAGGATCACACTTGCCACGGTCGCAGCAGCTTTCGCCGCCTTCACGATTTCCGCCGGCGCGGCTACGACGGGCTCACAGGCAACTACCAGCAACATTCAACAGGGCTGCCCTGTGGCACCCGCGGTCGCGAACGCCTATCTGCGGGCGCAGGCCGGAAAGCTGACGATGCCGCGTGGCGCCGTCATCGCGGAAATAACCAAGGACACCGGTGCGGATGGCGAGTTCGCGGGACTCAAGCCGTGCGACTCCGGCTACCCGAATGCGGTGCGGTTTTACATCGACGAGGTGATCAAAGCCGGAACGAATAACAGCACGCCGTAAGGCTCGCAGCTAGGAGAGAACCGGCGCGGCTCAATCCCTCACCGAAATGGATCAGATTCTACGAACCGGGATGAGGGTCGCGCCAACCTCCTAATGCGCCGATCAAATCAGGGACGTGCGATACAGGACTCCACTATCAATCTCTTCGCTGCACGCTTGTTGTTGATGGTGTCGTAGAAGTCGTTGAAGTAACTCAGAGTTTCCTTAACCGTCCCGCGATCCATAAGGTTGCCGACAGAGTCACTGTACAGGGCATAGATCTGGGGCTTCTTCTCGTTGAAAAGCTCGAACACCTTGGCGTAGGCCTCGGCATCGGTGCAGTAGCCCCGGAATAGGCGCTCTCGGACCGTCTTATTACTCAGCCTTTCATCGACAGTGGCGTAACGTGCATTCACCGCGCCGGCAAAATCGAAGTCGTATGCAATGGGCATTGCTACGCCATCATTGTTGAAGAACAGCTCGACGTTGTGAAGTGCTGCTTCGGAGAAATCGGTGTTTCCGATGAAATACTGAAACACCCCGAATAGCGCGTCCTGAAAACTATCGAGGTCTCCAGGCAATGCCCCTTTCTGTTCCATCACCTTTCCGCCTAGACGGTCGGCGAGGGCTTTTGGTTCCTCCATGATAAAGGCGTATCGCCGAGCGCGCACTTTTCCGTCAGCACTGTCCGCGTAAAGGAACTTCAGTAATCGCGCTCTGTGACTCACGGGAGTCAGCAGCTGATAGACGCGATACAGCTGATACTCCTGAAGGATGTATTGCTCGTACGAGTCCGTGTCACGGCAGTAGCTGACAAGCTTGGGCTTGTCGAGCTTTTGGAAGATCGTCCCCTTCGATGTCCCGCCGCTGAAGTTGAGACGGAGCGGAGGGAATTCGCACATCTTGAGTCGCCAGATGCCGCGCGTGCGCGCCTTGAGCGGGACCGTGACGATACTACCCTCGACGCCCTTGTAGGAAAGGGTGGCCTCACGCCAAGGCGGATTACTGCCTTTGTCTCCGCGAATCTTCCCGATGTTGGTGGTGAGAGTTACCTCGATTGGCTCCTGCGATTCAAAGAATGCAGCTGCACCCCGGTGCTTCGAAGAGTCGTGAGCGGTCGCGACGCCATTGAGGAGCGCAGTGGCTACCTTCGTGGTGTCCTGAGCGCTCGCGACACCAGCAAGGAGCGCGGCGGCCAGGAACGCTGCAACGTGCGTGAGACGCGGTGAGGACGAGAGGCGGTAAACCGTCGCAATACTGTTCACTGCACTGGGTGAGCGAGGAGTCTCAGCCGGCATGGGCCTATCTCCGAAAAGGGGCGCTCGAATATTGGGGAGGCGGGCTTTTTACGCCATAGTTTCCGAGTTCATTTAACCGGCGGCGGCTGGGGCCACCCCATGCAGATCGCGGCCAATCGCGAGAGCAGGACACCATTCATCTCGCCCGAGTTGGATCCGATGCCCCAGGTGTTCGACAGTACAACGATGACCAGATCTTCGTCCGGATAAACAAACAATCCTGCCTGAAGGCCCGCGTTCGAGCCACCGATGTTAAGCAATCTGTGGGGTGCGGCGGAGTCGCTGACGTAGAAACCAAAGCTCATCGTAGCCTGAACGGCTCCAACCCTCGGCCGCCGGTCGAGAAGATCGAGCGATTCGTTTGAAAGCAGTCCCGGTCGTTCGATCGCTCTACCGAATTGGGCCAGGTCAGCCGCCGTCGAATACATGTTTCCGCCGGCGATGTTGTGGCTATAATCCCACTCCGGCACGCGATAAACCGCGTTCGAATCGACCGCGAACGTCCATGGATCAAAGTAGGAATACCGCCGGGCCCGATGGGGCAGCACACGCCGTACGTCGTCGAAGCCTGTGTTCTTGAGTCCCAGACGTGAGATGATTTCGCGATTCACGTAGTCCTGGTATTTCACACCGGATGCCGACTGAATCGCCGCGGCGATCAGATTGTATCCGTAACTCGAGTAGCTGGCCTTCGTGCCGGGCGGAGCGATCAGCGTGTCATCCTTGAACAACGCGAGCACGTCATTCACGTCGTCGAAATGCCGGGCGTAGAGCGCGGCATTCCTTTCCTGCCCCCAGTGGCGTATGCCCGCGAGGTGAGCCGCTAGCAGTCTCGGCGTGATCACTCCGCCGGGTTTTACAGGAAATGCGGGAACGTAGCGTTGAATCGGCGCGTCGAGATCAATGCGCCCGGCTTCGTGGAGCTTGAGAAGTGAGAGCCCCGTGAACGCCTTCGTGATGCTGGCAACGCCAAATCGAGTTTCGTTCGTTACCGGAACCCGATGCTCGAGATCCGCGTACCCCAGATTCTCGGCGAGCACCGTTTCGCCGCCGAGCATTACGAGGGCGCTCAATCCGATATTGCGCTGTCTTCGCTGGATGTCCGCAAGCGCATCCTTGAGCTGAGCACGCCGATCGCGGCATGCCGCCAATTGTGGAGAGCGCTGCGCAACCACCGTAGGCGCAGCACTCATACACAGCATCAGAAGACAGAAGAGCGTTCGGCCCATGCAATCCTGGTCAGCGAACGAAGATCGGATTCGCGTACTGCTGCAGCAGCGTTGCTGCGTTTTGTCCAGGCGAGAAACTGGCATCCCCCACGACCACGAACAATCCCCCACGATGTGCAAAGCGTTCGCGGGCGACAACGCCCCTTACCAGTGGGACGAGAAGAAATGCGTCTCCGCCGGTGATCGAGCGGAGATCGATCACGAGGCGGCGCGCTCTCGCTGAATCCGCGCTCTCGAACATCCTCTGCACAAATGCATGGATCCGCTCACCGCTCTCACCGCGCACCTGAGCGAGTGTGACGTAGACCGTCCCGTCAGCGGCGTTGATGGAATACGAGTTATTCTGCTGTGGTTGTCCGACGATCGTTGGCACTGCCGGCCGCGGCAAGATCGCGGTCGGCTCCGCACAGCTCAAGGCCGTCAGAATGAGCCCAAACCGAAGTCTGGTCATCGCCAATCTCACGGGAATGGACGCGGGCGCGGCCAGGGCCACGGCCACGGATCGAATGACCGCGCGCCCGCGATTCCGCGCACTGCTGCCTCGCGGATCTGCGGATCGCTCGAGCTGAGAAGCTGAGTGAGCGTCTCCTGCGAGCTCTCGCCGGACTTCATCAGCGCGCGAATGAGTCCGCGGCGCACGTGATCGTTCTGCTCGACCTTGAGGGCGTCACGAATGGCGGGAAGTGCGCCGGCATCTTCGATCTGGCCAAGTGCCCACGCCGCTTTGAGACGTGTGTCCGCGCTTTCGTCGCGCAGCAGTCGGAGCAATCCAGCCGGCGCCTTCGTGCCACTCTCATCCATCTGGCCAATCGCCCAGGCGGCCGTACCACGCACGTTCGGACTGCGGTCACCCGTGGCAGCTCCCAGGATGTCGATCGAAGAATGGTCGCCCATGTTTCCGAGCGCCCAGACCGCGGTTTCGCGCACGCGATCGTCGGCGTCACCGCGAATCGCAGCCGCAAGTCCCGCGACGCTACGTCGATCCTCGATGTTCCCGAGAGCCCACGCAGCCATCTCACGCACGCGCGCATCCGCATCCCTCGCCAGAGTTTCACTCAGGGCATCGATGCCCTCGCGTGCTTCGAGCTTGCCGAGCGCCCATGCCGCTACCCTGCGCACCTGCGGCGAATTGTCCTGGCGCACGACGCGAATGATGGCGGCGACACTGCTCGTTGAGTCCATCTGGCCGACCGCTCCGACCGCGGCAAGGCGCACCTTTTCCGCGTCGTCTCTGAAAAGACCCAGGAGTGGACTCAAGGCACGGCCATTTTCGATACGCCCCAAAGCCCACGCCGAGTTAGCACGGACGTCTTCGGACGGATCACGCAGCGCGCGCATTAGTGGATCGACGCCGTTTTGCGCCTCCACCAATCCGAGCCCGAGCGCGGCCACCGACCGCAGCGCAGGATCGTTCGAGCCGAGACGCGTCACCAGCTCGCTGCCGACGATCTCCGCCTTCTGCGTTCCAATGAGGCGAACCGACAGCTCGCGCACGCACGCATCATCGGAGGAAAGCCCGGTCATGAGGCGCTGCACGTCAGCGGCGGGCAGTGCGTCGGATTCGAAATCATCATTGCTCGAGGCCGATGTCACCGCGGCGAGCGGCGCCGACGGCGCGTCGTTCCAACCGCCCCATCCCCATCCTTGCACCGCCTTCGCCGCGAGCGAGCAGATCATCGGTGGTGCGCCCTTCGCTGCAGTCAACAGGGCCGCTACGTCGACAGTCGCGCCGCGATGGCGGCCCTGGTCCAATCCACTGATGCTGATGGTCGATCCAGCTGAGTGCGCTACCGCCGGCACTCCGCTCAGCGAAGAGAAGGCAAAGCTTGCGACCACCAATCCAATTACTCGCTGCATGATTACTCCGTTCATTGTGCCCGCCTTCGTTGCGGGGTAGGTTGAAAAATCAGCACTAACGTTCAAAAGAGAGGGCGCCATTCAGGCGCCCTCTCCGATTCTAGTTCGGAAAAGGACGCGGCTCGGGCCATGGTCGAGGCCATGGACCGGTGGCGTGTCCTCCCGCCAGGGCGCGGACTGCGATTGATCTGATTTCCGGATCCTTGGATTCGAGCAGACCCTTCAACGCGTCGACGGACTTCTCGCCGACCGCCGCAAGAGCGCGGATGTATGCGATCTGCAGCTCCTTGTCCGGCTCCCGCGCCAGAGCCGCCTCGAGGGCAGGTATGGAAGCAGGATCCTCGATCTCGTACAACGCCCATGCGGCGAGCTCTCGCACTTCCGGATCCTTATCTCCCAACATCGCGATCAGCTTTGGTGGCGCCTGCTTGAGATCGGTATTTCCGAGCGCCCACGCGGCGCGCTTGCGCACGTCGGGACTCGCATCGTTCAACGCCGCGGCAAGCGCATCGGCGGACGA
>DASWBG010000256.1:0-7004 GCA_036390715.1 Gemmatimonadaceae bacterium | reverse complement strand
CACAGCGAATGGTCTCGGAATTCCCGATCAGACGCGCGCCTCTCAGGACGCGTGTCAGAAGGCGATAGATCTGTTCCAGTACCTGGCGCCCCAGCTCGCCACGACCGTCGCGGGCGGTAACGCGACACTCGGGCAGGCTGGAAGCCTTGGCGGCCTCGGACACTTTTCTCTTGGCTTTCGCGTCAACGCACTACAGGGAAGTCTCCCGCAGGTTCAGAGCGTGACGCCCGTCGTGACAGGCGTAGTGAAGAGCAATTACGACACGAAGACTCAACTCTTTCCGATGCCGACCGCCGAGCTCGCGATCGGAATCTTCAAGGGTCTTCCGCTCGCGATCACCAATGTCGGTGGGATCGACCTGCTCGTGAGCGCGGCATATCTGCCTGAGTTCAACAGCAGCGGAGTGAGCGTCAAAGTTCCCAATGGATCGCTCAAGCTTGGCTACGGCGCACGCGTCGGAATCCTGCAGGAATCGCTGCTCGTCCCGGGCGTCTCCGTGAGCTACGTGCGCCGCGATTTGCCAACTGTTGACATTGCGGCCAATAGCGGTAATGACTCGCTATATGTCAATAATTTCAGTCTCAAGACAACCGCGTGGCGCGTTGTCGCCAGCAAGGGACTGTTGTTATTCGGCATAGCTGCCGGAATTGGTCAGGACAAGTACGAGTCGTCCACCGATGTCAGTGCCCACCTTGCCGCACGAGCGGTCCCGCCCACGTCGGCGTTCAACAGCACTCCGGTTTCACTCTCCCAGAACATAACCCGCACGAACGTCTTTGCGGATTTGTCCCTGAACCTTCTGCTTTTCAAGCTCACCGGCGAAATTGGACAGGTATCCGGCGGCACGATCAACACCTACAACACGTTCAGTGGCACACAAGCAGCCGATTCCAGAATCTACGGATCGGTCGGAGCTCGATTCGGGTTCTAACGACGAACGCGACGCGGAGTACATGCGTCGCGCGCTCGCACTCGCCCAACAAGGGTGGGGTCAAACAGCGCCGAACCCCATGGTCGGCGCTGTTGTCGTTCGCGACGGCGTCGTCGTCGGAGAAGGCTACCACGCGCGCTATGGCGAGCCGCACGCCGAGGTAGTCGCGCTCAAGGCGGCGGGTGACCGCGCGCTTGGCTCGACGATGTACATCACCCTCGAGCCCTGCAACCACTTCGGAAAGACGCCGCCCTGCACCGAGGCCATTCTCGCGGCTCGCGTGAAGCGTGTCGTGATCGCTGCTGCTGATCCGACAGCGCTAGCGGGTGGCGGCGCGCGGCACCTCGCTGACTACGGGGTTCAGGTCGATTTCTCTGTCGAAGAGGCCGCCGCCCTCGAGCTCAACGCTCCATTCTTTTTTGCCGCCACGAACCCCGCACGGCCCTGGGTGACGCTCAAGCTCGCGCTCTCGAGCGACAGCAAGATGAATGATCCCTCGGGAGAACGGCGCTGGATCAGCAACGAGCTGTCCCGAAAGGAAGTTCAGCGACTTCGGGCGAACGTCGATGCCATTGCCGTCGGTCTCGGCACTGTGCGCGCCGACGATCCACAACTGACGGCCCGGGGCTCGATCCGACCGCGGGTGCCACCCATGCGTGTCGTGTTCGATCGAAATGCCGAAACGCCACCCGAATCAACGGTCGTCCGTACCGCCAGGGAAATCCCCACGATGATCTTCGCGCATCATCCTGCCGTTACCCGCCTCGCGGCACTCCACAATGCCGGCGTCGACGTTTTCGAGGCCGAAGATCTTCGGGCGGCGCTGGAAGCGCTGCATGGATTCGAGGTGCAGCACCTGCTCGTGGAGGGCGGCGCCCGCGTTGCGCGCGATTTTCTGCGGCAGAACCTGGTAGACCGACTGATTATCTTTCAGTCACCGATCACTCTTGGCACCGATGCGCTCAGCCCATTCGATGGACTGCCGGGCGACTTTCGAGAGTCGCTGACCGGGCTCCCCATCGTGCGGCGCACGGAGTTTGGCGAGGATGTGATGTCGGTGTACGCGCTGCCTGAGGGTTGAATGTTTACGGGATTGATCGAGCAGACCGGCGAAGTTGACACCGTGCGGCAGACCGATGCCGGACGCGAGCTACGCATTCGCGCTCCGTTCACCGACCTGACGAGCGGCGAGAGCATCGCCGTGAACGGCGCCTGTCTTACGGTGCGCGAGTTTGGCGCCGGCTGGTTTGATGCTTCGGCCGTCGTGACAACCCTCGAGCGCACCACGATCGGCGACTGGAAAAAGGGAACGCGGGTCAATCTCGAGCGGGCGCTGCGTCCCGGAGACCGGCTCGGCGGTCACATCGTTCAGGGTCACGTCGACTGTGTCGGTGTGGTTGCCGCCGTCGACCGCGCCGGTGACGCACTACTGGTTGATGTTTCGTTGCCCGCTTCGGTCGAGCCGCTCTTCGTGCTTCACGGATCGATCGCTGTCGACGGTGTCAGCCTCACAGTGAACGAGCTAAAGCCCGGCGGTTTGCAACTTTCGCTGATCGAGTACACCTTGCGTCACACGACTCTGGGCGATCTGAAGCCCGGTGCGAGGGTGCAGGTAGAGGCAGATGTGATTGCTAAACATGTGCGTCGACTCCTGGAGCCCTACCTGCGCGAAGCAGCTACGCTAAATTCACTGACCGATTTTTCGCTCGAGCACTAGAGGAATCATGCAGTTCGGAACTGTCGAACAGGCAATAGCCGACATCAAGGCCGGCAAGCTGATAATCGTCGCCGACGATGAGGATCGCGAGAACGAAGGTGATCTCATCTGCGCGGCGGAGCTTGTCACGCCCGAGATGATCAACTTCATGATCCGCAGGGCGGGCGGGTGGATTTGTCTCGCGCTTACGGGGGAACGCGCCGATCAGCTCGAGCTTGCTCAGCAGAGCGAGGTCAATACCGACGAGTACCGTACTGCATTCACGATCAGTATCGATGCGGACGAGCGCTTTGGTGTTACCACTGGAGTGAGTGCGCAGGATCGCGCCAAAACCATTCGTGTCGCGGTCGATCCCAAGACTGTTCCTACCGATTTGCGCCGTCCTGGCCACGTGCCGCCGCTGCGTGCGCGCGAGGGAGGAGTGCTTCAGCGTGTGGGGCACACCGAGGCGGCCGTTGATCTCGCTCGCCTGGCCGGCCTCATACCAGCCGGAGTGGTTTGCGAGATTCTCAGCGAGGACGGCTCGAGTGCTCGACGGCCCGAGCTCGAGCGTTTCGCGCAGGAGCACGGCCTTACCTTTATTACGGTCGCCCAGCTCGTAGCCCATCGTCTCCAGACCGAGCGGCTTGTGCATCGCGTCGCCGAAGCTCGCCTGCCGACGGAAAGCGGGGCCTGGCGCGTCGTGGGCTACCGCAACGACGTCGATCAGCACGAGCATATCGCGCTCGTTTTGGGGGACGTCGGACCGGACTCGAGCGTCCTGGTGAGGATGCACTCGAAATGTCTCACTGGCGATGTCTTCCATTCCCTCCGCTGCGATTGCGGTTGGCAGCTCGAGACGGCGATGAAAATGATCGCCAAAGAGGGAAAGGGTGTGATCGTGTACCTCGATCAGGAGGGCCGCGGAATCGGTCTCCTCAACAAGCTCAAAGCCTACGAGCTCCAGGATGAGGGAGTCGACACCGTCGAAGCGAATGAGCGGCTCGGGTTCGCGCCCGATCTCCGCAACTACGGCATCGGCGCGCAGATCCTCCTCGATCTCGGGCTCAAGACCATCCGTCCCATCACGAATAATCCGCGCAAACTGGTCGGCCTTGAGGGCTACGGCCTGACAATCGATGAGCGAGTGCCGATTATCTCGATCGCGCACGACGAAAACTCAAGCTACCTCGAAGCCAAACGGGCGAAGCTCGGACACCTTTTCGCTTCCTAAATGCCCGAGTTTCACGGACTGCCGAGCGGCGTTGGACGGCGCGTGGTCGTCCTCGCCAGCCGGTTCAATGAGCCAATCGTAAAAAAACTCGTCGATGGCGCCATGGAGGCACTCGTCAAGTACGGTGTCGCGTTCGAGGACATCGATGTCGTGTGGGTTCCCGGGGCCTGGGAGCTTCCAATTGCTGCCCGCTGGCTCCTCGCTAGTGAACGCTATGACGGCGTCGTTGCGGTTGGAGCGGTAATCCGGGGAGAGACGGCGCACTTCGACTACATCGCGGGCGAAGCATCACGCGGACTTGCGGCCGCGAGCGCCGACTCGGAGACGCCGGTGGGATTTGGCGTCCTCACCTGCGATACCGATGAACAGGCCGAGGCCCGCGCTGGTGGCGCGCACGGCAACAAGGGCTGGGACGCCGCCGTCGCCACGCTGGAGATGATCGATCTGCTCAATCGTCTGGACCCCGACGATGCGGATTGAATCCCGCGCCCGCGCGCGGGCGCTTCAGGCGCTGTATGCGTGCGAGATGCGGGGCGGAGGGAATCTTGATCGAGTGGCAACGCAGGTGTGGGACGATCTGGCTGTTGCGCCCGAAGAGCGCCGATTGGCTGGTCTGCTGGTTCGGGAAGTCGAAAGCGGGAGAAGCGAGCTCGACGCGCGTCTCGCCGACCTCACGACCAATTGGCGTCTCGAACGACTGGGCGCGATCGAGCGATCCGTCCTTCGCCTCGGCGCCGCCGAGCTGATGAAGGGAGATACACCTCCGCGGGTTGCAATTCAGGAGGCGGTCAGATTAGCGGAGAGGTTCGGTACCTCTGCCAGCGCCAAATTCGTCAACGGGGTACTCGACGCTTTTGCCCGACAGGCCGGCATGATCTAGTGCGGATACTTGTCCTTAACTGGCAGGATTACAAGAATCCGCAGGCCGGTGGTGCCGAGCTTCACCTCCGGGAGATTTTCAGCCGCATCGTCGCGCGCGGTCATACCGTTGATCTGTTGTGCAGCTCGTGGACGAACGCGCCCCCGCGCGTGAATCTGGATGGGATCGACGTTCACCGAATCGGCACCCGTAATACTTATCCATTTCTCGCCCGGGGATACTACACAGAGAATCTCGCCGGCAACAACTACGATGTCGTCATCGAGGATCTGAACAAGGTTCCCCTTTACACGCCGCTCTGGGGCGTGAGGAAGCTCGTTGCGCTGGTACATCATTTATTCGGCGCGACAGTGTTTCGCGAAGCCCCCGCACCCCTTGCCGCGGCGGTGTGGCTCTCAGAACGCCCGCTTGGAATGCTCTATCGGCGGGTGCCTTTCGAAGCAGTCAGCATGAGCACGGCCGACGACCTCGTGGCGCGGGGCATTCCACGTGGATCGATTCGTGTGATCTACAATGGCGTCGACTCGACGCGCCTGACTCCCGACCCGAGCGAGCGGTCCGAAGTGCCGCTCTTCGTCTATCTTGGGCGCCTCAAGAAGTACAAGCGGGTGGATATTGTCATCCGCGCCTTCGCTGACCTGAACGTCCCAGAGGCGACGTTGCAGATTGCCGGAACCGGCGACTATCGCGCTCAGCTCGAACGTCTGGTAAAATCACTCGATCTGAGCAGCAGGGTAAAGTTTCTCGGCTTCATTCCGGAGGAGGAGAAAGTTCATCTTCTTCGTCGCGCATGGGCCTCGACATTGGCGTCGCCAAAGGAAGGGTGGGGAATCAGCAACCTGGAAGCGGCGGCGTGTGGGACCCCGGTAATTGCGGCGAACTCTCCCGGCATCCGTGAATCGGTGATCGATGGCGAAACGGGATTCCTCGTTCCACCGAACGACGCGCAGGCAATGACAGCGGCGATGATGGGGCTCTTGCAATCACCGGATCTGCTGGATGTGCTCGGAGGCGCGGCTCGCCGCTTCGCCGAAACCTTTACCTGGGATCGCGCGGCGAACGATACGCTTGCGCACCTGGAGGCAGTCGTCGCGAAATGATGCACGTAGGCGGCAGGACAACGGAGCCGGGATGCCAAATCCCAAGGTAACGGTCGGGCTGCTTCTCGGCCGGCTGCGCGCATCGCTGCAGCTCGAGGAGATCGAGCCCGGATCCGGGCTCGACCGCATCGTCGGCAACCCCGAGGTATCGAGCCCCGGACTGGTTCTGGCTGGATACGTCAAGCGATTCTCGGCGGAGCGGCTGCAGGTGCTCGGCGAAACCGAGATCACCTATCTCCAGTCGCTGAGCTCCGCGGATCGCAAGAAGATTCTCGAGCTGTTTTTTTCCTTTCCCATTCCCGCCGTCTTCGTGACGAAGGGTCAGCGACTGCCCGCCGGCCTCAAGGAAATCGCCAACGCCGCGGGAGTTCCGCTCATTCGCACCAAGCTGAAAACGGCGGAGTTCTACCGGCGGATCAAGCCGGTGCTGGAGATGGAATTCGCCCCCACGGCATCGCTTCACGGCTCGCTCGCCGATGTGTTCGGGGTCGGGCTTTTTTTCACGGGGGCGAGCGGAATCGGCAAATCGGAATGCGTGCTCGATCTCGTGGAGCGCGGCCACCGCCTCGTCGCGGATGATCTCGTCATCACCAGCAAGCGTGGGAACGATGTCCTGATCGGCCGCGGCCACGAGCTGCAGCGCCATTACATGGAAATACGCGGGGTGGGACTGATTGATATCCCGGCGATCTTCGGGATTCGCGCCGTTCGGCAACAGAAGCGCATTGAGGTCGTGGTCGAGCTCCAGGAGTGGGATCAGCACGCAATGGTCGAGCGAACCGGCCTCGATGTGCAGAGCACGACCATCCTCGACGTGGAGCTGCCCAGGATAACGGTATTCCTTAACCCCGGTAAGAACATCACGGTGATAGCCGAGGTCATCGCGCTGAACCACCTGCTGCGCTATTCGGGCATCAACGCCGCGGAGGCGTTCAACGAGAGGCTAGTCGGCCGTATGAAGACCGCTGCGGCGAACAACATCCAGGCTTATTTACAGGAAGATCATGAATGACAAGGCGGGCGGCGGCCCCGAACAACCGCGAGCGATAGTCGTCGGACACGGCGAATTCGCGGGAGGGTTGGTGTCCGCCGTGGGGCAAATCTGCGGCTTGGCCAACGAGCTCGTCGTGCTTTCGATGATGGGAATGACGCCGGAGGACATC
>DASWBG010000255.1:0-2413 GCA_036390715.1 Gemmatimonadaceae bacterium | reverse complement strand
GCCGGCCGTCGAGGCGTTTTATCGGGACTCCTTCAGGAAGGCTACGCTACCGGATACCTGCTCGCCGCGGTTTGCTATTTCTTCGTGTTTCCGCGCTGGGGATGGCGCCCGATGTTCTTCATCGGCGGCTTGCCGGCGCTTCTCGCGCTCTTCGTCCGTTATCGGGTTGAGGAGTCGGAGGTCTGGCAACGCACGCGGCACAAGGATTGGAACAGCCTCGGCCGCGGAATCGCGTCTCACTGGAAGCTCTTTCTCTATCTCACCCTGCTGATGGCCGGGATGAACTTCGTCTCGCACGGAACGCAGGACATGTATCCGACGTTCCTCCAGCGCGACTGGGGCTTCACGCCGCAGAAGCGTGCCGCACTCACGGCGTTCTCGATGATCGGTGCCATCATCGGCGGCGTCACGTTCGGCTATTTGTCCGACAGGGTCGGTCGGCGTCGATCAATCGTCCTCGCCCTCGTGCTGGCGATCCTCATCATTCCGGTCTGGGCGTTCTCGCCCTCGATCACCGGTCTCGTCATCGGGGCGTTTGCAATGCAGTTCATGGTGCAAGGGGCGTGGGGAGTCATTCCCGCCCACATCACGGAGCTCTCGCCAGATTCGGTGCGAGGGTTCGTGCCGGGCTTTGCGTATCAGTGCGGCGTGCTGATCGCGAGCTCGGTTGCGTACCTCGAGGCGTTGCTGGCCACGCATATGAGCTACGCCAAGTCGATGGCCCTGGTCGCGGTCACGGTATTCTCCGCCGCTGCCGTCATCGCGTGGCTGGGTCGCGAGCAGCATGCGGTGGAGTTCGGCCGCGTCGTCGAGAGTGAGCCCGATGGCATGCAATCCTTCGCCCGGTCAGGCTGATTCGATCTCTCTTGCCTTTGTAGTCAATCCGTCGAGCAGTGCACGCACGTGCTCGGCGCCCGTTCTCGGATTCATCATCGTCACACGCAGCACCGGACGCCCGTCGAGCACGGTTGCTGTGATCCAGCCGCTTCCCTCCCTGTTGTAGCGCGGACGCAGCTCCCGATTGAGGTTGTCGATGCGCTGACGCTCGCCGCTGTCAGTTCCCTTGTTTCGACGCTTCTTTCCACTCGGGCCCAAATAGCGAAAGCAGAGAATGTTCGATTCGGGTTCGTGGAGATTCTCAAAATCGCCCCTCTCCTCGATCGCATCATATAGCAGGCGCGCGGTGGCGCAGAGGTGATCGTACATCCGTCCCAGGCCTTCGGAGCCGAACCGCTGCATCACGAACCAGAGCTTGAGGACATCGGCGCGGCGAGAACACTGAAAGCTCCGAATCCCCTGGTCGATGATGCGAGTCGACTTGCCGGCATGAAACAGATACGGCGCCTGCTGCGCGAACGCGCGCTCCAGGTCGCCCTCCTCACGCGTGAGCACCATGCCAGCCGCGAGCGGCAGCAGCATCATCTTGTGTGGATCCCACGCCAGTGAGCGGGAGTGACGCAGCCCGTTGAGCGCGCGGGGTGGACGCGAGGAGAGCAGAGCGCTGGCGCCGTGCGCCCCATCCACGTGCAGCCAGAGGCCGCGTTCCTCGCACAGCGCTCCGATGGATTCCAGATCGTCGAACGAGCCGGTCGCCGTCGTGCCCGCCGTCGCTACGACCGCCATCACGCGCTTACCCTCGCTGCGCAAGCGATCGAGCGCACCAGTGAGAAGATCGATATCGACCCTGTGGTTTCGCGATGGGATCGAAATTCCCCGGCGACGCCCCATTCCGAGCTGTCCAATCGCGCGCGTTACCGCATAGTGCGCGTGCTCCCCGTAAACGACGACCGGAGGATCAGCGCCCAGGCCATCCTCCCAGGCATTCGGGACGGCCGCGTTTCTTGCGGCGAGCATCGCCGTGAAATTGGCTTCGGTACCACCGGATGTGAGCGTGCCGCCCGCTCCCGCGCCGTATCCTGCAAGCTTCGCCAGCCAACTCACAATCTGGTGCTCGATCGTCGTCGCAGTCGGCGACATCTCCCACACCGCCAAGGATTGGTTGAGCGCACCAATCACGCTCTCCATCCAGACGCCGACGGGAAGCGGCGCTGATGTCTGATGTCCCATGTACATGGGGTGGTAATACTTGTTGGCGTCGGCCATCACGTCTTTCTCGAGTCGCGCGATGATCTCCGCCACCGGTCGGCCCTGGCGGGGAAACTCCCCACTGAACCGCTGCGCCAGTTCCTCCGCAGAGCGCGGGGTGGAGACCTGGCCTTTGCCCGCACGGGTCGATTCGAAGTAGCGGGCCGTCACCGCCGCAAATTGTTCACCAACTTCGAGCGAGGTGTCTGCCTCCAGCTCGGCGAGAATGTCATCGATCATGCCGCCAAATCTACTGCTGCTATGCGTCCAGCAGCCCGTTCTGTCGGACGAAATCCGCGAGCTCACCCCTCGACCCGACGCCCAGCTT
>DASWBG010000254.1:0-2408 GCA_036390715.1 Gemmatimonadaceae bacterium | reverse complement strand
TGGGTCGTGTTGACGACAAGCATCTTCCCCGGCTCGAGTCTCCCCTTGGCGCGAATGTTCTCGACGGGGATTGTCAGGGCCCCCGCCTCGGAAGCAAGCACGACGAAATCGTCAGAGGTGACGACGTAACGCGCGGGCCGGAGCCCGTTGCGATCGAGCATCGCCGCGATCTGGCGCCCGTCGGTGAAGGCAACGGCAGCCGGCCCATCCCATGGCTCCATCAGCGACGCGTGGTACTCGTAAAACGCGCGGCGATCGTCGGGCATCGTCGCGTGTCCTTCCCACGCTTCGGGAATCAGCATCGCCATTGCGTGCGCGAGGGGCCGACCCGCGAGCGTCAACAGCTCGAGCGCGTTGTCGAGTGATGCCGAATCGCTCTGATTCTCGCTGCAGACCGGAAGCAACGCGCCGAGGCGCCCGCCAAAGCGCGACGAGGACATGATGCCTTCGCGCACGCGCATCCAGCTCAGATTTCCGCGCAACGTGTTGATCTCGCCGTTGTGGCAGAGGAACCGGTACGGGTGCGCCAACCGCCACGATGGGAAAGTGTTGGTCGAGAAGCGCGAGTGGACCATCGCGATCGCGCTCGCCAGGTCGGGCTCGCGCAGGTCGGGGTAGAATTGCGCCAGCTGGTCGGGCCGGAGCATTCCCTTGTAGACCATCGTGCGCGAGGAGAAGCTGGCCAGGTAGCAGTGGCTGCCAGGAATCTCGCTTAGCGCGGCTTCTATTCTCCGGCGGATCACGTACAGCGATACCTCGAACGAAGAGTTGGTGTCGACTTCGCGGGCCACGCCCATCCGCGCGACGAACAGCTGGCGCACCATCGGCCGCTCCCGCCGAGTGGGAGCGGACAGGACAGATTCGTCGACGGGGACATCTCGCCAGCCGAGCACGGTGCAGCCCTCGTCGGCGACAGCTGCTTCGATCATGTGCTCGCAGATGAGACGGTCGGCACGACGCGATGGGAGGAACAGCATTCCAACGCCATAGCTCCCCGCATCGGGCAGGGAGATTCCGATCGGGCCGCAGACCCGCCTCAGGAAAGCATGCGGGACCTGGAGCAGGATGCCGGCACCGTCGCCGGTGCAGCCATCAGCTGCGATAGCGCTACGGTGGGTGAGATTGTGCAGGACCTCGAGCGACTTTTCGATGACGTCGCGCGAGCGAACGCCGTGGATGTGGGCAACAAAGCCGATCCCGCACGCGTCGTGCTCGTAAGCCGGGTCGTACAATCCCTGCTTTTCCGTCATCGCCTATCCCTGGAGCCCTCGCTCCTGTTGGGGGTGCCGCCGTGACATAAAAAAAGGACCTCTTCCGATCCGGGAGAGGTCCTTTGCGCGTTTATTCCAGCAACCTGCTATGAGTCCGTGTTGGTGCCAGCGCAAAATCTCCCCGTCGTCCCGCGTCGATTCGTAGCGGGATGAAGGAGAATTCGATAAAGCGACGGCGACTTGATCAAGTTGATATCTCGAGTGTGTCTGGTAGTTGGTGCTTGCGAGCAAGTTAGTTCCCTGGGTGCATCCAGGTCAAGAGCATAATTATGCAAAATCAGTGCAAACAGAAGATCACCGGCCCCCAGCAGCTATTGGGGCAGCGCAGGCGATAACGACGTCTGAGTCGGCGTCATCATCTCGGCGCCGTTTTCCGTGATCGCCATAATGTCTTCGAGGCGAATGCCGAACTTGCCGTACTGATAGATCCCGGGCTCATCGCTGAACGTCATCCCCGGTTGTTGCACGATCTGACTTCCGCGCACGAGATATGGCCACTCGTGGCCCTCCAGCCCGATCCCGTGCCCGAGGCGATGCGTGAAAGTTCGATAGCCCGGCCCGTAGCCCGCATCGGCAATCACCTTGCGCGCCACGACGTCGACTTCTCCGCACTTCTTGCCTGGTCCCGCGAACGCGAGGGCGCGTTTCTGCGCTTCCTGCAAGATGCCGAAGACTTTTTGCGCTTCGGGAGCAGGTGTGCCGAAGACGACGGTCCGTGTCATGTCGGACTGATAGCCATGTACCGACGTACCACCATCGATGAGAACGACCTGATTCGCCTCGAGTGTCCGTGGCTTGGGCAGTCCGTGAGGATATGCAGACGACTCCCCGAATAGCACCAGCGCGAAACCACCCGGAAAGCCGACCTTGGAAAATCCATCCAACACGTTCTTCGCAAGCTCCGCCTGTGTCATCCCCGCGCGCAGCGTCTTGAACGCGGCACGATACGTCTCGAGCGTGATCTGATTGGCGAATCGCATGATCTCGATCTCGTGCGCGGACTTGGTGCCTCGACATGCATTCGTGATTGCCTCGGCCGTCGCCATCTGGATCGCCGGCGCGGCGAGCGCCAACTCGTGGAACACGAAGGTGCGGGCGCTTCCGTCGACGCCGAGCTTGCCCGTCGCGACACCCCAC
>DASWBG010000253.1:0-11897 GCA_036390715.1 Gemmatimonadaceae bacterium | reverse complement strand
GGCGAGCGCCGCTGCCCGT
The DNA here is from genome assembly GCA_036390715.1 of Gemmatimonadaceae bacterium. GTDB lineage: Bacteria > Gemmatimonadota > Gemmatimonadetes > Gemmatimonadales > Gemmatimonadaceae > UBA4720. The sequence goes on along the minus strand of DASWBG010000253.1, from coordinate 11,878 downwards.
TCACGCTCCTTTCGCTCCCGGATGCTGCGAACGGCTTTCATGAAATCCGCATCGTTTATCGCCTGCTGAGCGTGCCAGCTGATGTCGCGATTCATGGCGGCGTACGCACGATCACGCTCCATCGTTGTCGGATTGCCCGTAATGTTGAGAGGCAGCATCGCCAGCAGGGCAGTTGGAATCGAGACAGGCCCGAGCCTGATCGCGCGCTTGTCGATTCCCCACTTGTACCCGCCCTTCTCGACGGTCCAGTCGGTCGGATCGCGCTTCTTCGCCGCCGCTGCTATAGAATCGTTGTACGGCCCGATCGCATCGGCGATCAGACTATCGATCGTCTGCGCGACCGTCTTGGGAGGCGCGATGATCGGCGACGGGGGCTCCCAGAGGCGTCCATCTGAATAGGACGGACGTACCCCGCGCACGGGACCTCCACCACCCACGAGCGGCCCGGTTCCACCTTCTTCAGTAGGCTTCGTCGCCGCATTTGATAGAGGGGGAATCGTCGTGGGGACCGATGTGGGTGGCGTCACGTGAATCTCACGAGATTTCTCTGGTCGCCCATTCCCTCCCTGCTTTCCCTGCGTTGGCTTCTCGCCCGGCCGCGCCAACCTCACGAATCCCACGCGCTGCTCGGCGACGGAGGGGCGTTTCGGATTCGGTGAGAGATCCGCGTTCAAAATCAGCATCCGCATGAATGCGATCGCGACGACGACGTGCACGCCGAGCGACACGAGGAAGGAAGTTGATACCTTCCTCCTCGGCGCTTTTGGCTCGGTCGCGACGCGGCGGAAAATCATCAGGCTCGCGCCATCCCCTGTCGCCCTTCTGGCCGGCGCGCCGCGGAGCGCGGCTCTTCTCCAGCCTGCGCCTGCAGACGCTTCAACACGCGCCCTGCGCGTGTCGCTGCTTCACGAAGGCGTTCAGGCGAGGTGATGAACGACACACGGAAAAATCCTTCGCCACCGGGTCCGAACGCCGAGCCCGGAAGGATGACCAAGCCCTCCTGGAGGCAGCCCTCAGCGAATACCCCGCTCGGAATGTTCTTGGGCAGCGGGCACCAGATGTACATCGTGGCCTTGGGCCTGGGGACAGGAAATCCGGCCTCGGTGAAAGCGTCCGCGGCCGCGTCCCTGCGTCTCTTGAACTCCGCGACGTTCGTCGGAATCCAATCGGCGCATTCATCGAGAGCTGTTGCCGAGGCTGCCTGAATTGCCATGAATGTCCCGGTATCGATGAACGACTTCACCTTCGCCAGCCCTGCGACGAACTCCTGCTTGCCGCACGCCCACCCGCACCGCCAACCCGTCATGTTGTACGTTTTGGACATCGAGTGGAACTCGATCGCGATATCACGCGCGCCGTTGATCTCGAAGATGCTCGGCGGCACGTACCCATCGTAGGCGAGCTCGGAGTAGGCGTTGTCATACACCAGCAGGATATCGAGTTCCTTGCACCGCCGAACCATCTCCTCGAGGTACTCTTTCGGAGCGATGGCTGCGGTCGGGTTATTCGGGTAGTTCAGATAAAGAATCTTCGCCTTCTTGAGCACTTCTGTCGGAACCTTGTCCAGATCGATCAGAAACCCGTTCTCCGGGCGCAGAGGGTACTTGTAAGGCGTCGCCTCGGCCAGGAGCGTTCCGCCCACGTACGAGTTGTAGCCTGGCTCGGGCAGAATCGTGTAGTCGCCCTTGGCCGCGTACGCGAACGCGAGGTGGGAGAGACCTTCCTTCGACCCAATAAGGGGGACGATTTCCTTTAGCGGATGGAAATCCTGACCGAACCTCCGCTTCATGAATCGCGCGACTGCTTCGCGAAACTCTACCAGACCGAGAGCGAATCCGTAGCGGCTCATGGTAGGTATACGCACAGCAGCGGAAATTCGCTCGATTACCGCGGGCGGCGGCGAGAGATCGGCGTCACCGGCCCCGAGGTCGATGACGTCCACTCCGCGAGCGATGAGCTCGCGCTTCTTCTCGGGGATTCCGGCGAGTGGGTATTCGGGAAGGCTAAGCAGGCGGTCTGTGTAGGCAGGCACTTATCGGCTCTCTTGAACAGGGTTGCTCACGCGACTGACACCGGGGATCTCGATTTCCACGATGTCACCAGGGACAAGCGGACCTACGCCCGAGGGCGTTCCGGTCGCAACAAGATCCCCTGGCTCCAAAGTCATGATGCGCGAGATGTAGGCGAGGAGGGATGGGATCGAGAAGACCATCTCGCTGCTTTTCCCCCGCTGTCGCTCGACGCCGTTCACTCTGGTGACGACCGTAAGACTGTCGAGGTCCGGAAGCTTTGACGACTCCTCTCCCAGAGGACAAAAGGTATCAAATCCCTTGGCTCTAGTCCATTGTCCGTCGGTTTTCTGGAGGTCGCGAGCCGTCACATCGTTGACGGCGACGATCGCCCTGATTCCAAGGACCGCATCACCTTCAGACACCCGGGTCAGGGTCCTCCCCACCACTACTCCGATTTCTCCTTCGTGTTCGACCCTGGAAGAGACGGTGGGCAGCGCGATTGAATCACCGTCCCATATCACGCTCGAAGGTGGCTTGAGAAAGATAAGGGGCTCTTTTGGAACCTCGTTTCCGAGCTCCTTCGCGTGCTCGCGGTAATTGCGGCCAACGCAGACGATTTTTCCGGGACGGATTTTCCTGGCAGACATCTCAGTTGGTCACCCGTTGAAGACGTTTGGTTGCTCGGGATTGTATTCTCTCATGCGCTCTCGTGCTCGCTTTCGTGAGCGATTCTGTAAGCAGTGTTTCGCGGTGCGCCGAGAGCAGAGACGAGGTAATCCATCACCTCGCGCGGCGATTTTCCAGATGCGCGTAGTTTTTTTGCGGCGTCGTTCAGATCGCGCTCGCTGACGACACGCTCTTCCGCTCCCGCGATCACCAGCACTACCTCGCCCTTCGGATCCGCCTTACCGTATACGTTCGCAAGCTTGGCGACGCTGCCGCGCTTGAACTCTTCGAATCGCTTGGTCAGCTCCCTGGCGACGACAGCCTGTCGCTCGCCTGCTCCGGCCTCGACGAGCGCATCGAGCGTGGCGGAGACGCGATTCGGCGCTTCGAACAGCACGACCGTCCCACGGGACTCGACGATCTCAGTCAGGATGTCGGTGCGCTCTCTTCCCTTTCGCGGAAGAAATCCAAAGAACGTGAAACGCTCGAGGGGCAATCCGGATGCAACGAGCGCCGCCATGACCGACGACGCACCCGGGATCGGGACGACCGCTATTTCGGCTTCGAGCGCCGCAGCCACGAGGCGCGACCCCGGATCCGAGATCAGCGGCGTGCCGGCGTCGGATATCAGGGCGATGGAATCACCACCGCGAAGGCGAGCGATGAGTCTCGGAGTCTCCTTTGCCTCGTTGTGCTCATGGTAAGAGCTGAGCGGCGTGGAAACCCGGTAGTGTTCGAGCAGGCGCCGCGAGTGGCGCGTGTCCTCCGCAATGACAAGCGCGGCCGAGGACAAAACCTCGACCGCGCGATGTGACATGTCTCCCAGATTGCCGATGGGAGTGCTCACCAGAAAGAGAGTCCCCGCTGTTGCGGAGCTCATGAGTCGTCTGGCGACCGACTCCGCTGATTACGCGGCGGCGTGCTGCTTGAACTTCTCCGCCAGCGCGGGCTTGCCCATGAATCCGATCATCTGATCGATGAGCTTGCCGTCCTTGAAAAAGAGGATCGCGGGAATGGAGCGAACATTGAATTTCGTCATCGTCTTTATGTTCACATCCACATCGACCTTCGCGACCTTTGCCTTGCCTTCGTATTCGATCGCAAGCTGATCCAGCACGGGAGCGACCATGCGGCACGGTGCGCACCAGGTCGCCCAGAAATCGACGACCGCGAGGCCCTTGTGCTGCTCGATCTGCATCTCGAAATCGGAGTCGTTCACTTCAACTGCATTCGACATTTTGTGGTCTCCAACCGCAGGATACCCCGCGGGGCTTCGTCAGTTAGTTTGCTGCGGGGACGCTGCCCCCTTCATCTTTAAACTTAATGACCCGATCAAGTCCTCGTGGCACCCGTGTATCCCACATTGGCATCGCCGTTGAGGCCCTCGCCGAGAGCGTTCCGTTTTTCCGGGATATACTGGGTTTGCCTGAGGTTGCGCTGGACGATTCTGACGGAGCCAGCATCGTCGGCTTCAGCGCCGGTGAGCCACTGGTGGAGCTTCTCGCCGCGGACGACCCTGCCTCGCCGATTGCCCGCTTCCTCGCCAAGCGGGGACCCGGCATTCATCACATCTGCTTTTCGGTTGACGATCTCGACGCGATGCTGGAGCGCTGCCGCCGCGCCGGCGTTCAGCTCATAGATGAGAAGCCGCGGATTGGCGCGGAAGGAAAGCGCATCGCGTTTCTGCACCCCAAATCCACCGCCGGAGTGCTGGTCGAGCTGTCAGATCACTAACGTCGGGTCGAAGTACCAGGATTGCCGCAGAAGTCCCTCACTGCCGCGATGTCCATGTTGTCGACGTACCATCTGCCGGCTGGACCCTTGATGGCATAGAAGGTCGTTTCCCGTGACAGATTTCCCTTGTTCAACTGGACTCGAATCTCTCGATGTCCCTGCGTTCCTGACTGCTCGCCGAGAATGCGGGCGCTGTCGTGGTTGAAATAGCACGCCAGGATGACCTCACGCTTTTCGAGTTCGGTGCGATCCATCGTCTCGCGAGCTGGTCCGTCCTTGGTGCCGAAGACGGTGGACATTGCCTGAAGGTCTTTCGCGTTCACGGCCTGCAGGAATTGATTGACGGCGAGCTGCGCCGAAGGCGCGCCAGTGACCTGTCCGTTGCTCCCCATCTTCTGGGTAGCACTCGAGCAGGCGGCAAGAAGGAATAAACCGGCGATCTTTCTGAATGACACGATAAAATTCTCCACTGGATAGAGCTGCGACTCAGGGACTGGAGCAATGCGCGCAAAGCAACAACGGTTGTATATCAATATCGATCACGTCGCCACGCTGCGGCAGGCTCGACGCGGAGCTGAGCCGGACCCCGTGGAGGCCGCGACAGTGTGCGAAGCCGCTGGCGCGGACGGAATCACCGCGCATTTGCGCGAGGACAGGCGCCACATTCAGGATGCTGATGTCATCCGGCTCAAAGAGAAGGTACGAACGTATTTCAATCTCGAGATGGCGTGTGTGCCCGAGATGCTGGAGCTGGCGCGCCGTATCAAACCCCAGCAGGTGACTCTGGTGCCGGAGCGCCGTGAAGAGATAACGACCGAGGGCGGGCTCGACATCATCAGCGATCCGTCACGCATCCGCGACACGGTCGATGCGCTCGTTGAGGCAGGCATTCGAGTCAGCCTCTTCATCGATCCCACTCGCGGAGCCGTGGAGCAATCAAAGAAGCTCGGCGTTGCCGCAATCGAGTTGCACACGGGGACTTATTCTCATCAGCCGGATTCGAAGGAGCCGATCCGTGCGCTCCGCGACTCGGCGCACAGGGGTGCCGATCTTGGGCTGGCTGTGCACGCCGGCCATGGGCTCACCGTGAGGAATGTCGGACTGGTTTCCGCGATTCCTGAAATCGAAGAGCTGAACATCGGGCACTCGATCATCGGCCGGTCGGTTTTCGTCGGTCTCGACCAGGCAGTCAAGGAGATGCGCGAAGCCATGCGCCGTGCTCGGTCGTCATAAATGAGGCGAGTTTTGACTGTGAGCCACTAACAGCCCACCTTTCGATGATCTGGAGAACGCACTGATGACGATGCCGGGCCGGCTGCTGGATTTCTTTTCTCTCGAGGCGAGTGAGTATCTCACGCGTCTCGAGTCGCTGGCCACGAAGAAAGGAATGGAGCCCGCGGACGCAACGCAATTCGCCGCTGCCGCGCGCGGTCTGCGCGGGAGCGCAACGATGGCAAAGGCGGGCGGGATCGTTCAGATTGCAATGACGGTCGAGCGAATCGCGTCGGGCGTCGTCCGGGGTGTGACCCCGTGGGAGCCCGAGCTTCAACGCACTCTCGTTGGCGCGATCGATGACCTGAAGCTGCTCGTCCGGTCGGTGCGGACCTGGGGCCCTGATCAGGATGCGCGCGTCGAGGAGAGCCTGCGCGGCCTCACCCGGTTCGCACCCCCGCGCGAAGAACGCCACGATGATGTGATCGTGCCGATCTCGCAGCTTTTTTTCAACGACAATGGACAGCACATCATCTACGTCGCGCCAAACCCCAAAACCCACTACGAACAGCAGCTTCGCGAGCAGAGCGGCGGCATCGGTCCGGGCACTCTGTCTCCGGAAGTGAAGCGCGTACCGACTCCGTCGCGCGAGGGACCGCCGTCGCCAACCAGGACTCCGCCCCGTGGGCAGGAGCTGCGCGATGTTTTGAATTCGAGCCTCGCGACGATGCGATCGCTCGAGAATCGGCATTCGGGTCCACAGCCCGCGGTGTCCGAGCTCGTCCCGATTCAGCAGCTGCTGTACCGCGGCCAAAGCGCGATCGACCGCGCCGCCGAGATTCGTCGCGCGCTCAAGAAGAGCGGGACTCCGCCGACACGCGCGCTCGTGGACGAGCTCGTCGATTTGGTGGAGCTCGCGGCCGCAGAGTAGCAGTTGCGACCGGGATGGCGCGCCGCACTCGGGGCAGTGCTGAGCGTCGCGCTAATCTACTGGACGCTCCATGGAATCTCTCCCACTGAAGTAGCGCACAGACTCTCGGAAGCCGATCCGCTGCTCTTTGCCGCGTCGATGTTCTGCGCGACGGCGATCTTCGTTCTGCGCGCCCGGAGGTGGGAAACGATTCTCGAGCCAGTGACCGGCAGGGTTCCACTCGGACCTCTCTGGCGCGCGACGGCAGTGGGGATGATGGTGAACAACGTGGTGCCCGCACGTGCCGGCGAGATTGCGAGAGCGTACGCGTTGACGAAGGAGGCAGACGTGCCCTTCGCCGCATCGCTTGCATCTCTTGCCGTTGATCGCTTGTTCGACGCGATCGTGCTCCTCATTCTCGCGGCGATAGCGCTACTCGACCCCGCTCTCTCGAGCACCCATACACTCGCCGGTCGGCCGCTTACGTCGTTCGCGGTGGGAGCAGGAACCGTCGTTCTGCTCCTGGTACTCGGGCTTTACGCACTCGTATTCTTTCCTAATCAGCTCCTTGGACTGTTCGAGCTGTTCGCGCGACGCGTCTCGCCGGCGATCGAAGTGCGGGGACGCAAAGTGCTGGAGACTTTCGTCAACGGGCTGAGGGTGCTGCGGAGCCCCGGCAGATTCGCGGCCGTGTTCGGATGGACGCTCGCCCATTGGCTGCTCAACGCCCTTGGATTCTGGCTCGCGTTCAAGGCGGTGGGCATCAGCGCTCCGTTATCCGCCGCACTTTTTCTTCAGGCTTTCATCGCGCTCGGTACCGCGGTCCCCGCGCTGCCCGGATTCTTCGGCGTGTTCGAGTACATGTCGGTGCAGGGACTCGCGGTTTACGGAGTGGGCCAGCAACAGGCAGCGACCTGGGCGATCGGGTATCACCTTTTCTCCTTCATTCCCATCACTTTGATCGGAGCCTATTACTTCGCCCGGCTCGGCGTAAAGCTTCGCGACTTACAGCCGGCGCCGGACGCCGCAGGATGATCGGACGAGGTGGAAGAACTCTTGCGCAAGCGAAGATCAATCTTTCGCTGCGCGTGCTGGACCGGGATCCGGACGGCTTTCACTCGATCGAGACCGTTTTTCTCAGACTCGACCTTGGCGACGATGTGCGGCTGCACATCAGGGCAAAAACGAGGACGCTCCGGTGCGGAGTGATGCGCGACCAACCGCAAGCCGAGAATCTTGCCTACCGGGCAGCGGCACTGTTCGCGGAGGAAACCGGCTGGCCGGGCGGCTTCGAGATCGTGATCAAAAAGCGAATTCCAATCGGCGGCGGACTTGGTGGTGGAAGCGCTGATGCGGCCGCGGTCCTCCGCATTCTCAACACGCTCTCCCCGAATCCCCTCAAGACCGACGCGCTCGTCGAACTGGCGGGTCGCCTCGGATCGGACGTTCCGTTTCTCGCCAGTGATTTCGTGATGGCGCTGGGCTGGGGGCGCGGTGAAAAACTCCTCCGGCTCGCGCCGCTGCCCTCGAGAGATGTGCAGCTTTTCTTTCCGCCGTTTGGCATCGACACCGGCGAGGCTTACGCGCTGTTGGATGCGTCACGCAGCCCGATGCCGCACGCGGTTCCGGAGCTCACCGCCGAAATGTTCGGAGACTGGGAGTCGGCGGCGCGGAGGTCGGTCAACGATTTCGAGGCGGTGATCAGGCCCCGGTGGCCCGCGATCGATGCGCTTATGTCGAGGGGCGATCGTTACGGATTGTTCTATAGGTTGAGCGGATCCGGATCGACGGTGTTCAAGGTGCCCGGCATCCGCACGCGACTCGTCGAGGGTCCGGAACTTCCGCCCCTGCAAGTTCCGGAAGGGACAAAAATCATCGTAACCCGCACCGCTGAGAGCGTTGTCCCTGTGGAGCTTCTGGACTAGCTTTCGCTCTCCGCTGCCCCTTCGTCCAATGGCAGGACATCGGTCTTTGGATCCGGTAATGGTGGTTCGAATCCACCAGGGGCAATTGATCCAGGTCCTTTGCCCACTTAACTTGTAAGGCTGCATGGACGGATTATCCGTACCCGCTCATGGCTTCAAGCTCATCGCCGGGCCCGGGAACCCGGATCTGTGTGGTGAGATCGCGCGAATGCTGGATGTTCCGTTCTGCAAGACGACGGTCAACCGCTTCGCCGACGGCGAGATTTTCGTCCGCATCGATGAGAACGTCAGAGGTAACGACGTCTTCATCGTGCAGCCGACAAATCCGCCGGCCGACAACATCATGGAGCTGTTGCTCCTGATCGATGCGGCACGCAGGGCTTCCGCGGCGCGTATCACGTGCGTGATGCCCTACTACGGATACTCGAGGCAGGATCGAAAGGACCAGCCGAGAGTAGCGATTGGTGCCAAGCTGCTCGCGAACATGATCGTGACGGCAGGAGCCAACCGCGTTTTAGGTCTGGATTTTCATCAGCATCAGCTGCAGGGGTTCTTCGATGTTCCTGTCGATCACCTGTACGCGGCGCCGGTGTTCGTTTCGCATTACAGGAAAAAGGATTTGCACGAGCTCGTCGTCGTCGCGCCGGATGTAGGCTCGGCGAAGATGGCGCGAGGATTCGCGAAGAGGCTGAACGGCTCACTCGCGATCATCGACAAGCGGCGGCCGAAAGCGAATGTGTCCGAGGTCGTCAACGTCGTCGGTGAAGTTGAAGGAAAGGACTGCTTGCTCGCGGATGACATGATCGATACCGCGGGGACGGTGTCCGAAGCGGCAATGGCCTTGAAGGACCTGGGCGCGCGCGACATTTACGTTTGTGCCACGCATGCGCTCCTTTCCGGACAGTCAGTAGAAAGACTTTCGAAAGCGCCGATCAAGGAAGTGACGGTGACCGATACCGTTATGATTCCGAAGGCGAAGAGATTTCCGACATTGTGCGTGTTGTCGGTTGGTGATCTGCTGGCGAAAGCGATTCGCTACATACACAGCGAGCAGTCGGTGAGCTCGCTGTTCGAAGGATAGAATCCGATGCCGGAAATGATCGAGAAGGCAGCGAAGGAATTTGCGCTGGCGGTTTTGGACATTATTGAATGGGCGTGGCGAAAAGTCGTCGCGCCCCGGGGATGAATAACAATGGCAGTAGTCTCATTTAGCGCGACGCCTCGGGACATCACGGGAAAGGGCGCGGCCCGCACCCTTCGCAGTCAGGGACAGGTTCCCGCTGTGATCTACGGGCACGGCCGCAACCCGCAGGCGCTCTCGCTGAACGCGCGCGATCTCGACAAAATGCTTGGGCGCATCCAGGCCGAGAGCACCGTCATCGAGGTCACGGTAGATGGGCATACGGCGAAGACCCTCATTCGCGAGATCCAGCGCCATCCGATCAAGCGCCAGATCCTTCACGTCGATTTCCAGGCGCTCGTCGCCGGAGAATTGGTCACGGTCAACATTCCGATCGTGCTCAACGGAATTCCGGAGGGGGTTCGGCTGGAGGGTGGAGTGCTCGATCAGACGCTCCGCGAGCTCGAGATCGAGGTCGATCCGTCGGACATCCCCGATCGCGTCGAGCTCGATGTCACCAACATGGTGATCGGTGATTCGCTCCACGTCAGCGACATCAAGGTTCCCGAGGGTGTCAAGGTGCTGGACGATCCCGAGACTTCGGTTGCTGTGCTTGCCGCGCCGCGCGCGATAATCGAGGAGACTCCTGCCGTCGAAGCAATCGAGGGTGCGGCAGAGGGCGCGACTGAACCCGAAGTCATCGGCAAGGGCCCGGGCGACGAGGAAGAGGCTGAGGGCGGCGATGAGTCGCCTGGCAAGAAGGGCGGTGAGTCGTCCGGTAAGAAGTAATGCGACCTCACGTTCATCCAGGGCGATTTGGCTCCGCTATTGGATAAGCCTTGAAGGTCATAGTCGGTCTCGGGAATCCGGGCCGCGAGTACGCCGCGACACGTCACAACGTCGGCTGGTGGTTGATCGACCACCTCGCCGACGTTTGGCATTTTGACGGCTGGAAAAAAAGCGGGGAGTCGCACGTCGCGAACGGGACCGTCGGTGGCGTGAAAGTGCGATTGGTGAAACCCCAGACATTCATGAACCTTAGCGGCCAGGCGCTCAAGAATTTCGTGCGGCGGCCGTTCTGGAGCCCGGCGAAGGATTTGTTGATCGTCGTGGACGAAGTGCAACTGCCAGTCGGGCGCATCAGGATCCGCCCGCGTGGGAGCGCCGGCGGACACAACGGCCTCAAGAGTGTCGAGCACGCGCTCGGGACTCAGGAGTACGCGCGCCTTCGCATCGGTGTCGGTCCGAGCGAAGAGCGGAAGGGGATCTACGAGGATCTCGCCGACTTCGTGCTGTCGCCGTTCGCGCGCGACGAGCGTGAAGACATTCTCGCTTTGATGCCACAGCTCACCGCGACGGTCGAGACCTGGCTGCACGAGGGGGTTGAGAAGGCGATGAATCTCCATAATCGGTCCGCCCTTCCGAGGAATGACGGCAACTGAACGGGTGCGAGACGTCAGCGGCATAAATGTCAGTGGTGAGTTCACTACGCCCTGACTTACCACCCTAGCGCGACGGCTAGTGCCTGTGCCGCGAATCGCGCCTTATAAAGTCCGGGCGTCGTGAACTGATAACTTGCATCTGTGCCACTGACGCCTTGCACCCGTTCAGTTGCAGTTGACCAATTACCTTTTCTCCGATGCTAAAGCTGGGTATCGTCGGCCTCCCGAACGTCGGAAAATCGACCCTCTTCAACGCGCTCACCGCCGCAAAGGCTGAAGCCGCGAACTATCCGTTCTGCACCGTCGAGCCGAATGTCGGCATGGTGGAGGTCCCCGACGCGCGCCTGGGAGAGCTTGCGCGCGTTGTGCAGCCCAAGCGGACTGTCCCAGCCGTCGTGCAGTTCGTGGACATCGCCGGTCTCGTCAAAGGCGCCGCCGAGGGCGAAGGACTCGGCAACAAATTCCTGTCGAACATTCGGGAGACTGATGCGATAGTCCACGTGGTACGCTGCTTTGAGGACCCCGACGTCACGCACGTCATGGGAGCTGTTGATCCGGTGCGCGATCGCGAAGTAATCGAATTCGAGCTCGCGATCGCTGATCTCGCCTCGCTGGAAAAGCGACTGGACAAGACACGTCGCACCGCTCGCACTGGCGACAAGGAAGCGCAGGCGGAGCTTCCGGTCCTCGAGAAAGCGTACGGATTTCTCAAGGACGGAAGAGGACTGTGGGAAGCTCGACTTTCTGCCGAAGAGAAGGCGGTGCTCGCGCCCTTGACGCTGCTCACGGTGAAACCGGTCCTCTACGCGGCGAATGTCAGCGATTCAGAGCTCGCGGGCGATGAAGGTCCGCATCTC
>DASWBG010000252.1:0-21843 GCA_036390715.1 Gemmatimonadaceae bacterium | reverse complement strand
CAACAACACGGGGCATCCGTCGTTGACGCTCCGCACGGGGTTCGTACACGTGTCGGAAGCGCGCAGCGATTGGGCGCCCGATCCCGCTCATCCGCTTCCGAAGTTCTCACCGCCACGGCGAGTTCCGCACGGCGTCACCTTAATTGGTCGTCTGTTCGACGAGGGAACGATTGCCAGCGCAGGAATGGCTCTAGAGCAGTCACTCGGCGTTGTCGGAGAGCGCCCACCGGGATTCGCGAGATAGCTGCGGTGACTCCTTTACATTGACCGAGCGTTCAATCCAGGAAGATACCGTGGCGATCGGTTCGCCAGCCGGCTCAGTGAAATCAGTAGTGTGTTGTCACGCGTGGCGGACCGGTGGCTCCGTGGTTGACGAGTCTTCCAGCCGGCCCAACAGACGCAGAAGTCCATCCAGCACGGTCAACGGATGCGGGGGGCAACCGGGAATCCATAGGTCCACCGGTATCGAGGGCGGAACGCCGCCGAGTACCTCTTCGCTCCCCACAAACACCCCACCTGATATGGCGCACGCGCCAAACGCCACTACGATTCTTGGGTCAGGGACAGCGTCATAAGTCTTTTCGAGCGCTTCGCGCATGTTCGCGCTGATCGCGCCGGCGATCACAATACCATCGGCGTGACGCGGCGAGGCCACGAATTGGATCCCGAACCGCGCCATGTCGAACACCACGTTGCTGAGTGCGGCAAGCTCCGCTTCACAGCCGCCACAGCTTCCAGCGGCAACGAGCCGAAATCGAAGTGAGCGGCTGAACAGGCGACGCATTCTGTGATTCAGCGAATGCGCCAGTTCGATTTCGCCGTCAGATGTGAACAGGGCGCTTCGGCTGCTCGTGGCCATCCGGTAATCCTGCGAGAAGGTAGCTGCATGATTGCCGGACAGCTGTGTTTCTTCAGGAGCAAATACGCTTTGACCCAAATCAATGATGGGAAGAGGGCGGCTGCGGTGTTCTGGCGGCGCTTTGCTTCGCGGATTGCTGCCCTCAGTAGCAGCCCCGGGATGTAGTTCTGCGATGACAGGCCTGCCGCGGAAGCGCTCCGGCAATCCGCTCTCATTCGGCGCCAACGAGGCCGGACGAACTCGCTGCCGAAAACGTGTTCTCAGAAAGTCAAACACAGTCGGCCCCGTGACGATTGCGGTGCCGAGCACACCGTATCGGCCGCCCCAGCGCGCGATAACGCGGCGCCCGCCTGTTAAAGGTCATGTCCGGCGTAAGACAGGTTGAAGCTCTTGTTGCAGAGCGGGAAGTCCGAGATCTGGTTACCGGCCATTGCTGCGGCGACGGCGCCCCAGTTGTGGAAAGACGGATCGACAACCTTGTGGCGACGTACGCGACTGTCTGCATCGGTCATGACTACATGCGCGATTTCACCACGCCATCCTTCCTCCAGGGCGACTACAAGCTCCGAGGGACGCAGTGCGCCGCAGTCGACCCGGACCTCGCCCCGTGGCAGCGCCGCCAGCTGTTCCATGATGAACTCAATCGATCGCTGAATCTCGAGCCACCGAACCAGTGCGCGTGCGTAGACATCCCCGCTCCAGGCAGTGGCGACTGGGATCTGGGCATAGCGATACACGCCGTAGGCGAAATCATGTCGCACATCTCGCGGCACCTCGGAACTACGTGCCACCAGACCGACGTAACCGTTGGCTCGGCAATGTTCCGCTGACACCACACCCACGCCATCAAACCGGGACTGCACGGACGACGTTTCGAATAGCAGCTCAGCGACGGGTCGTACTTCGTCCCTGAGCCGTTCGACGCGGCGAATTGCATCGCTCACCATCGCGGGTGGGATATCGAACAACACGCCGCCTGGCCGAATCAAACCGCGCCCATACCGGTTGCCGGAGATCGTCATGAGAAGATTGAGACACTCGCCGCGCAAACGTCCGAAATAAGCCGCGGAGGGTTGGTACGCAGCATCACTGGAAAGCGCGCCCAGGTCGCCGATGTGATTGGCGAGGCGCTCGAGCTCGAGCGCGATTCCACGAATTGTCTGGCCGCGAGGGGTTTTGTGACTGCGTGCGAGGGCCTCGATGGCGCCGCAGAAGGCGCTTGCATGCCCAATGACGGTATCGCCCGCGATAGACTCGGCGATGAGAATCGCTCTGCCGCGATCCGAGCGCTCGAGCAGCCGCTCGACGCCACGGTGTTGATAGCCGAGCATTATTTCAAGCGAAAGAATCTCTTCGCCGTACGCCTGGAATCGAAAATGACCAGGCTCGATGATGCCGGCGTGTACGGGACCTACAGCGACCTCGTGCACTTCGTCGCCGTGGACGACGTCAAATGAGAAAACTTCCTGCTCCTTCGGGCGGAGGGACCACCCGCCCGGCGCGTGATCGGGCGAATGTCGACGCAACGGCTTCGGCGAAGGATGGCCCTTCGGAATCGCACCGCACTGTTCGGCTATCTCGCGCTCGAACCGCGCCGCCTGATGGCACGAGATCGACAGCGCGGAATATTCCTGACCAACGAGTGTGCAGGCCACCCCCAATTGCGCACCGTCATCATTTGCAACGACGGCGCAGATACGCAGTGTTTCCGAATCCTCGGGCACGCCAAACAGCGAAATGATTCGCCAGCCGGCGGCGACCGAGGTCGCGAGCGTCGAGGCAAACTTCTCCGCTTCATGAACAGGTATGTCGGCAACGTCGACACAACGTCGATTGTAAACGGTGAGGAACGCTCGGGCGCTCATGGAGCGATGCCGCCGAGCAACTGGGCCGCCCGCGCCAGCGAGCCTTGCAGAGGAGTCGGAATGTACAGGCCGAGCATCACGACGAGTCCGGCGAGAGCGAGCGGGCCGACCAACAGGAGCGTAGTGTCACCCGTTGCTTTCTCATGTTCGATCGCCGTTGTTGTGCCAGTTCCGAATATGATCTTGAGAAACATCCCCCCGATGCCGACGAAGATGATGGCGAGCAGAACCAGCATGGCCGCCGCCACGATCCAGTGGTCCTGCCGGATCGCTCCGCTCACGATCGAGAACTCGCTCACGAACAAGCCAAAAGGCGGCGACCCTGTGACTGCGAACAGACCGAGCAACAAGAGGCCCGCGGACCACGGGCGCAGCTTCAGCATTCCACGCATATCGGCGGCGACGGACGATCCGGTCGCGAGCACGAGATTGCCGACGACGAGAAAGAGCATCCCTTTTGCGATCCCGTTGTTGAGCACGTGAAGCACGGAGCCATACACACCGATCCCCCCAACGCCCAGGCCGAGCACGAGGAGACCCATATGTTCGACGCTGGAATAGGCAAGGAGGCGCTTGACATCGGCCTGACCGATAATGAACGCGGCGGCGATCACAAGTGAGACCAAGCCAAATGCGATCAGAAGCGGTTGGGTGAAATCCGTCAGCCCCGCAGCCACCGCGACTTCGGTGAAGCGGGCGAGCCCCAGAAACGCGCAGCTCGTGAGCGCGCCAGACATGAGCGCACCGACCAGGCTCGGAGCTTCGCCGTACGTATCCGGCTTCCATGTATGAAGGGGCGCCAGGCCCATCTTCGTTCCGAACCCAGCCAGTGCGAACACATAGGCTGCACGGAGCCACGACTTTTCCAGCGAGTGACTGTTCGCCAGGATGTCGTCCAGCAAGAGCGCGCGCACGCCGGGGAGGACTGGCTGCGAGGTGGCGAGGAGGAATACCGCGAGCAGCGCGAATGCGATACCGACTGAGGAGAGCACGAGGTACTTCCACACCGCTTCCAACGACCTGCGGTCATGTCGGTGAAAGATCAACGGAGCGACAGTGAGAGTCGTCGATTCCATCCCCACCCAGAGCAGCGCGAAATGGTGGCTGAGCGAGACCAGCGAGGTCGCTGCGAGGAATCCAAGAAGGCACGTCACGAACAGTCGTCCGCCCCGTGGACTTTCCTCCCGCAATAGCCCTACGGCGTAGACCGACGCCGCGAGGAATAACACGCTCACCAACGTCAGAACGATCAGCCCCAGTGAGTCGGCCACCAGCCAACCGCGAAGCGCTGTGACGTCGGGGGTCGTCCAAAGAACCGCGACGAGCGCAAGGTGGATAACGCTCGTCAGGACCAGGAGTGACAGCCGCAGCCCGCGCCGTGGCAGCAGGTATGCGAGCCCGGCCGCCACCGCCGGAATGAGCAGGATCGCAAGAAGAAGCATCGCGCGCCTCGTCAGTCTGCAGTTGCAGTTGTCATCATGATCACGACTCTCGAAGCTCCACGAGATTCGCCGCGGAAATGGAGTCGAACTCGCGATTGACGTGGAACACGACGATCCCCATGACAAAAACGGCGACGAAAACGTCCAGCAAGACTCCGATTTCAACCAGGAACGGAACCCGGCTCAACTGCGTCAGCCCGAAGAGGTACACGCCGTTTTCCAGAATCAGATATCCCACGACCTGTGTGATTGCCTTGCTGCGAGTGACGAGGACGAGTAGACCAATGATCAGAGTCGCGAACGCGATCGGCACGAGTAGATCGACCGTCGTGATGACTGGCAGGCGGTTCGCCAGTGCGAACGAAGCTCCGACCGCGAGCGACCCGAGGCACAGCGAAGCCATGTAGCCAATTGCCGGTTCCACTTCCCGCCGGACAGCCGCTTCGCGCATGGCCCACCGCAGGAAGAACGGCAGAACGATGCCCTTGATTGCGACAGTCCCCGCGGCAAGCGCCATTGCGTGCACCGATCGGGGATCGTCGATCACCAGCGACAGAATGCCAAGGAGCACTCCCTGAATGGCAATCGCGCGGATACAGGCGCTGAGACGTGAGGACCCCAGCACGGCGAAGTCGGTCAACACGATCAGGAGCAGCAATAATTCGGCGAATTTTCCGATGTTCGTCACTGCAAGAGGAGTATCAGGGCGAAAGCGGGAAGAGCCGACCCGCCGGCGATGTACAGCGGCACCTTGGGCAGCCGCAGACGAGCCATCGCGGACTCCACGACCCCAATGCCAATGCCGATCGCGAACAACCCGGCGACCAGAACACCAACTCGCATCGCGTACGAAAGCTCGGCGGCGGGCATGGCGACGCGCACCAGCAGCGCGCCGATGACTGAGAGCTTCAACGCGTTGGCGTAAAGAATCATCGCGAGGTCGGGTCCACTGTGATCGAGCACGATCACTTCATGAATCATCGTCAGCTCGAGATGCGTGGCTGGGTCGTCGACTGGCGAGCGGGAGCATTCGGCAAGCAGCAGCACGAAGAGACCGCCGACGATCATGATGACTGCTGGTGCAGAGGAAGACCACGTGCTAGCCAGCGCCGGCGAGCCAAGCATGCCGCTCAGCGACAGCTCGTGCGTGGCAACAGTGAGTGACGCCAGTGCGATGAAAAAACCAAACTCGACCAGAGCGGCAAAGGTCACCTCGCGGCTTGCGCCCATGCCCTCGAAACTCGAGCCCGTATCCAGCGCGCCGAGCACCAGCACAAATCGTCCGAGTGCCAATACGTATGCAAAGGCAACCACATCGCCGGAAAATCGGAGCATGGCCGAGCGGCCATCCAGAGGGAGCAGCCAGGCGGCGACAACGACGCAAGCCAACATGGCAATCGGCACGAGGCGGAAAACCACGGTCGTCGTGCGAGAATACACAGTGCCGCGCCGAAGAAGCTTCCACAGATCAGAATAGAGCTGCCACACGGGCGCCCCTCGCCGCGCCGTGAGAATCGACCGGGTCCGGTTGGCGATGCCCGGGATGAGAGGCGCCAGCATCATAACGATGACGAGCGTCGCTGTGCGCATGATAAACTCCGGCGCCGGCATCAGCGGCCGCCCGCCCGCACGAGCAGGTATGCGAGCAGTGCTACGACTGTACTGATCACGTACATCAAGTAGCGGCTCAGGCGCCCTTGCTGTAGCGGCCGGAGCCGGAGCGCGGCGCGCTCGATGAATGCCCACCACGGTACAACCGCGCCGTCCAGAATCAGATCGACGGATTCGGAATGAAAGACGCTGGCGCCTCTATGTGTCCGAACGCCGCTCAACCTGCCGAAGATCTCGAGCAGCGGCGCGGCGAAAGAAGAAGCAGTGTACTGCATACGCGCGCTCGGCAGTTGATATGCGCCACTCCAGGTTTCGGATTGCCGCACCGGAGCGGTTCTGTGCAGTCGCTGCGCGATCAACCAGATAACAGCGGCCGAAAGCGCAAGAACGGCTGCCAGTATGGAGATCTCCTTCGCGCCTACAGCTGCTGCCATCGCCCCGGCTTCCGGTGGCAGCAGTGACACCCCGGCCACGAAACCTCCCGCGATCAGCATGGGTGGAAGGACCAGCACGGGCAGGCATCCGATGACCAGGCAAACGGCGGCGAGCACGAGCGGCGGACCATCCAGCAGAAGACCGGGCTTCGATGCGGTGAGAGCACGCGAGCTTCGAGGCGTTCCGAGGAAGACAACTCCGCCAACCTTGACGAAACAGGCGAGCGCCAATCCACCCACAAGCGCCAGACCAGGCACGGCGAGCACGGCGATGCGCAGAGCATCTGCAGAAAGGCCGGCGCGAAAGAGGGTCTGAAACACGAGCCATTCGCTCACGAAACCATTGAGCGGTGGCACTCCGATGATCGCCGCCGACCCCACGGCAAACGCCAACCATGTAAGCGGCATTCGCCGCGCGAGCCCGCCAAGCTCCTCCATGTTGCGCGTGCCTGTGAGCCGGTACACAGCTCCTGCACCAAGAAACAGAATACTCTTGAAGAGCGCGTGATTGAGCGTGTGCAGCAGCGCCGCGCCGTAGCCGAGGATCGCGAGCGACGGGTGGCCATACGCGGTTCCCAGCGCGCCAGCGCCGATTCCCATCAGGATGATGCCGATGTTCTCGACGCTGTGATACGCGAGCAGGCGTTTGATATCGTGTTGTGCCAGCGCCCACAGCACGCCCAGGACCGCGGAGGACAGACCGAGTCCGAGCACTAGCCATCCCCACCACGCGGGCGGAGGCCCAACGAGCGTAATCACGCGCAGCAGCCCGTAAACCCCGACCTTGATGAGCACGCCGGAAAAAAGAGCAGATACATGAGATGGTGCGGCGGCGTGCGCGGGTGGCAGCCAGAAATGGAGTGGAACAAATCCCGCCTTCACGCCGAACCCGACAAGGGCAAGGGAAAGCACGGCTATTCGGGCGCCGCTCGGGCTCGTTGTGCCCGTCGCGAGCGCGCTGAATGACCAGTCGCTGCTTGTCCGCGCCAACAGCGCGAACATCGCGAACAGCGCCAGTGTTCCCACGTGCGTGGCGACGATGTAGATCAACCCCGCTCGGCGCGCCTCGGCGTGTCGGTATTCCGTGAGAATGAGGAGCAGGGAGCCGATTGCCATGAGCTCCCACGCACCCATGAACGGCATGATCGCTTGTGCGCACACGACCAGCGCGAGCGCGACCATCTCCAAGGCGAAGAGTGCGTGACACGGCCACGCGGGAGCGCGTGAATCGAACGCCATGTAACCAACTCCGTACACCGCGGCCGCGGCACCTACTCCGAACAACGCAACCAGAAACACCGCCGAAAGGGGATCGATGCCGAAGATCCAGTCGCCCCCGGGAAGGGCGCTTCCGAGTACGACGGTCTTGGCCATTCCGGAATAAATGATCTGGACGGCGGGCACGATACCGAGACCACATCCCGCGACCACCAAAGTCGCGAACACCGTATTGCCGTACTGATGGTTGCGCATGGCGATCACCGCCGCCGCGGCCGCCACGAGCAGGGCAAGTCCGCCGAGCAGGACAATCATTCCGCTGGCTCCGGGCGCTGCACCTGGAACGAGCCCGTATTGCGCGACGTCTCGATGAAGTCCAGACGCTCGAGGATTTCACCGGCGTCCGCACCCGAGCCAAGCATTTGCCTGAGAGTGCTATCGCGGAGGACAAAGCCGAGACGCGCAAGTATTCGAAGGTGAATCGGCACGGTGGGACTCACAACCATGAAGAGCGCGTGCACGGGTTTACCGTCCATGGCCCCGAATTCAACTGGATTGCGCAATAGGCATAGCGTCAGGAACGGGCGAGCAACGTGGAGCACGATCGGATTACGCACATGCGGAATGGCGATGCCGTCCCCTATCCCGGTTGAGCCCAGAGCCTCCCGCGCTTCGAGAACTTCCAGCAGGAATCGGCGGTCTTGCTCGGGCGGAAGCGGGAGCCGTTCCACGAACGCGGCGAGGATCTGGTGCTTTGTGCTGCCTTCAACGTCGTGGAAGATTCCACCCTCACGCAGCAGCTGCGCCAGCGGAGGGACTTCGTCGGGAGATCGGCGGGCATCTTCGAGCAACGCGCGGGAAACCGGAACTCCGGCCTCGACGGCCCACTCCCACAGCTCGATCGGATTGAAGTACAGCCGTTCATCGACAGAGTGTGCGGGCAGTGCTCGCTGGTTGATCCAGCGGCGAATCGTCGTGTCGTTGACGCCCAGATAGCTCGCGGCCTGGCGGAGTGTCAGTTGCACGTTGATTGGGGGAAGGCCTTTGGCAGAAGCGGAGACGCCGCAAATCCGGCAAGCCTGAATCTACGCCGACTCGCCCGGAATGAGACTGGGCTGGCCGCCGATCTCAGAAACCGCGATTGTTGACCGCTCGTTCAAGCGATCGCTCTTGCCGCCCGGGGTTCCGCATTACACATCTCTCCGTCTCATAGGGAGTTTCTTTGCTCGTCCCGAAGTTATTCACCACTCTAAGGTCGTATTCCCGCGCCGAGTTCACGGCTGATCTGACGGCCGGGATCATCGTTGGTATTGTGGCGCTCCCGCTGGCCATCGCTTTCGCGATCGCGAGCGGCGTCACGCCGGATCGCGGATTGTGGACCGCTGTTGTCGCGGGATTCATCATCTCGGCGCTGGGCGGCTCTCGCGTGCAGATCGGCGGGCCAACCGGTGCATTCGTAGTAATTGTGTACGGAATCGTGCAGCGCTACGGCTACGACGGATTGGCGGTAGCGACGTTCATGGCAGGAATCTTTCTCGTCCTTATCGGCGCCGTCCGACTCGGAGCGGTAATCAAGTTCGTGCCGCACCCGGTGGTGGTGGGATTCACGAGCGGGATTGCGATCATCATCCTGTCGAGCGAGGTGAAGGATTTCTTCGGCCTGCGCATGGACGCGGTGCCGGCGGACTTTCTCCCGAAATGGCAGTCGCTGATCGGCCATGCCCACTCCGTGAATGCGTATGCTGTAGCTGTGAGCGCGCTGGCGCTGGCGATCATATTGATCTGGCCTCGATTCAGCCGTCGCATTCCTGCACCTTTCGTCGCCTTGTTGGTGTCCACGGCAGTTGCGCAGGCGCTGCATTGGCCCGTAGAGACAATTGGCAGCCGCTTTGGAAGCATTAGCGCATCCTTCCCTCATCCAGCGTTGCCCCACGTTTCGTTTGCCCAGGCGACGGCGCTGGTCGGACCTGCGTTCACGATTGCCATGCTTGCCGCCGTCGAGTCTCTGCTGTCCGCAGTGGTGGCTGATGGCATGATCGGCGGCCGCCACCGCTCGAACATGGAGCTGGTTGCGCAAGGCCTGGCAAACATCGCCTCGCCACTCTTCGGCGGGATTCCGGCGACCGGAGCCATCGCTCGCACGGCCACGAATGTAAAGAACGGTGGCCGTACCCCCGTGGCGGGCATGATCCACGCGCTGACGCTACTGCTCATAACATTGTTCTTCGGCCGATGGGCGGGCCTCATTCCAATGGCGACGCTGGCCGCGATCCTCGTGATAGTTGCCTACCACATGAGCGAGTGGCGTACGTTCGTCTCCGAGTTGTCCGCGCCCAAGAGTGACGTCCTGGTGCTTGTCATGACTTTCCTCCTCACGGTCCTGGTCGATTTGACGGTGGCGATCGAGGTAGGAATGGTGGCCGCGGCGTTCCTGTTCATGCGGCGCATGGCTCAAGTGACGAATGTCAGCGCCGTCACCCGCGAGCTGGAAGACGAAGGGGACCCGTACGCAACAGATCCAAACGCGGTGATGCGGCGCGTGGTGCCGGCGGGAGTGGAGGTCTTCGAGATAAATGGGCCCTTCTTCTTTGGCGCGGCCGAAACCTTCAAGGACACTCTTGGCCAGATTGCCGGTAAGCCCAAGGTGCTGATCATTCGTCTTCGTAACGTTCCCTCCATCGATTCCACGGCCATGCACGCTTTGAAGGACGTCGTGCATCGAACGAGAAAGGAGGGAACGGTCGTTCTGCTCTCGGATGTCCATACGCAGCCGCTCGTGGCGATAGGGCGATCGGCAGTGATGGATGAGATTGGTGAGGAGAATCTGTTCGGGAACATCGACGACGCGTTGAACCGCGCGCGGGCGCTTCTTGGGCTTGCGCCGGTAGAGCGGCCCGAGTTTGCGACCGCCACCGTGGCGAGAGAGACTCCCGCAAAAGGGCTTGGGGTGGTGCGAGGTAAATCCCCCGGCCGGAGCGCGCATGAGAATTAACGATGCGGGACTTGACGGGGCGCTTGATAATCAACGACTGTCGCTGAACGCTATCTTCATGTGAATGCCCATCACTGCCAGAGTCGAGCACGCGAGTGGAAGGCTATACTCCCGCGCGATGGGAGTTCTCACCTATGAGGAACTCCGATATCATCTTACAGAGACCAGAGCGCTCACGGCCCGTGGCTATCCTGAGCTGTTCGACGCCACCGGAGCTGAAGCCGAAATGTCGGTCGCGCAGATCCAAAGTCTGTCCAATATGTCTGGCGAGATGTTCAATCGGGGCGAGCTTGGTCCGACCGCCATCGTCGTGACCGGACGCATGCTGTTCGGAATGACGCGAATGTATGAGAAGCTCAACGCGGATTACATAAGCCCGGTCCACATTTTCCTCGAGGTTCCCCCGGCCGAGGCGTGGCTCGCAAAACAAGGGACTCACCTTCAGAAGAGCGGATAGAGAGTCATATTTGTCGGGCGCAGCGGATCAATCTTCGACCACTGATAAAATGAAATCTACGCCCGTTCTCATCTTTCTTTCCTTCCTTCTGGCTGCGCGTTCACCGGCGCAAACCGATCTCCGCCTCATTCCCCAGCCCCGGGAGATGCACGTGGAAGGATCGGTGCCCGTGCAAAACGGGATCACCGTCGTCCGGCCGGCGAACGCTGAAGATCGGTTTGCGGCTTTGGATCTCACGAATGCGCTGAAGGATCGCGGGATTCGCGTCGTCAGCGGAGAAACGGGACCCGGACCCCGCGTGGTGCTGATGCGGGCGGACGCTTCCGCTGCCCAGAGTGTGCTGCGGCGGCATTCGCTCACCCTCGATCCAGCCATGAAGGACGAAGGCTACGTCATTACCTCCGACGCCAATCGCATCGTCGTCATCGGCGCGACTTCGGCCGGCGTATTCTACGGCGCGCAGACGGTCAAGCAGCTTGTAAGTGGAGATGGCGATCAGGCCAGGCTCTATCGGGCGACGATTCGCGACTGGCCCGCGATGCGCTACCGCGGAT
Organism: Gemmatimonadaceae bacterium; assembly: GCA_036390715.1. Classification (GTDB taxonomy): domain Bacteria; phylum Gemmatimonadota; class Gemmatimonadetes; order Gemmatimonadales; family Gemmatimonadaceae; genus UBA4720. The sequence continues at coordinate 10,411 of DASWBG010000252.1, read as the reverse complement.
TCCACGACGATCTCTCGCGCGGCCCGGTGCCGACACTCGACTTCCAGAAAAAACAGATCCGGACGCTCGCGGCGTACAAGGTCAACTTGTTCTCGCCGTACTTCGAGCACACGCTCGCTTATGATTCGAATCCGTTGATCGCGCCGCCGGGCGGAGCGATGACACACGCCGATGTAAAGGAGCTCGTGGCATACGCCGCCAACTATCACGTCGACATCATGCCGGAACAGGAAGCCTTCGGCCACCTGCACCACGCGCTGAAGTATGAGATCTATTCGCCCCTCGCAGAGACTGCGCACGGGCACGTGCTCGCGCCGGGACAGCCGGGCTCGCTTCCTTTGATCAGGCAGATGTTTGCCGAGATCAACACACTCTTTCCCAGCCGCTTCGTCCACCTCGGCGCGGATGAAACGTTCGAGCTCGGGCGTGGGCAAACCGCGGACAGGGTGAAGACCGTGGGCATCGGCGTCGTCTATCTCGATTTCCTGAAGCAGATCGCGGACGCGCTGCGCCCGAGCGGAAAGAAGTTCCTGTTCTGGGGCGACGTCGCGCTGAGCTCACCCGAGTTGGTGAATACTATCCCGAAGGATCTGATCGCTGTTCCGTGGACATATGGTGCAGATACTTCGTACGTGCGATTCATCGCCCCGTTTCGCAATGTGGGAATGGAGACTTGGGTCGCTCCCGGGGTAAGCAGCTGGAATCGCGTCTACCCCGACAACGCCGTAGCTCTCGTCAACATCCAACGATTCGTGCGCGATGGCCAACGTCTCGGCGCTACTGGAATGATCAACACATCATGGGATGACGACGGCGAGGCTCTGTTCAATCAGACCTGGTACGGCGATCTGTTCGGCGCGGCAGCAGGGTGGCAGGAAGGGGAGAGCAGCATCGAGGCGTTTGCTTCGAGCTACGGCCGGGTGTTTCACGGCGACTTGAGCGGCAAGATCGACGAAGCGCAGCGGCGCCTCTCAGCGGCCCATGCGCTGTTGAGTAGCGCCAAGGTTGGTGATGCAAGCGACTACCTGTTCTGGCTGGATCCCTGGACCGATGAAGGGCGTAGCATGGCCCAGCGCATGAGGCCTTACACTCACGACCTGCGTGTTCTCGCCGAGTCCACGCTGGTGTTGATTGCGCAGGCAGATCCCAAAATCACGCGCGAGCGCGATGCGATCGAGGCGATGAAGCTTGGCGCGCGGAGGATGGACTTCATCGGAATGAAGTTTCAGTTCGCCGACGAAGTAGTCGCGATGTACGATCGAGCCGCTGACACAACGAGCAAATCACCGGGGCGCGATCTGGCGGACATCGCCGGCGTGAACGGCAGGCTCCAGGATCTCCGTGACGGCTACTCTCTGATCCGGGATGAGTACGAGAAGGCATGGCTGAGGGAGAACCGGCCGTACTGGCTGCACAACATTCTTGCGCGCTACGACCTCACGACGCAGCTGTGGATGGAGCGCGCCGACCGGATCGATCTCGCGCGACAGGAGTGGTACCGGAGCCATAAGCTGCCGCCTGCGGGAAGCCTCGGGATTCCAACCAGCATGCCGGGGTTGGCGGCATATCCCCGCTAAAGCCAGGAGAACTACAAAGCACCAAAACGAGATTGTAGGCATTCGTGTTCCACAACAAAACCTTCTGCCAATCGCTCATGGCACGACGCAAACTGCCTCTGTCGTTCGTTTTCCTGTTGCTCACCACCTGCAGGGACAGTTCCGCCCCCGCCAGCGACACAAAACCGAAGCCGAATCCGCAGTCTGCGTCAGTACTCACGCAGCACAATGACAACAGCCGGTCAGGCTGGAACGACAACGAAACCGCGTTGACCACCAGCAACGTCAACGCTCAACAATTTGGCGAGGTGTTCACGCTCCCCGTGGACGATCAGGTGTATGCCCAGCCGCTGGTCCGCGGCCATGTCCTCATCGGCGACAGCTACCACAACGTCGTCCTCGTTGCCACGGTCAATAACACGGTTTATGCGTTTGACGGAGACGACGGCACACTGTTCTGGCAAAAAAACTTCACTGCGCCGGGCATGCGGCCCCCGCAACACACCGACATGACGGGCGCGTGTTCCGGCTCGTATACGGATTTCAGCGGCAACATCGGGATCGTCGGTACTCCGGTGATCGATGCAGTGACAGGGACAATGTTTTTCGTTGCCCGCAGTACCACGGGCGCCACGTTCGTTCAGTACCTGCATGCCGTGAGCATCCTCGATGGGCATGAGATTTCCGGCGGCCCGACGCAAATCACCGCCACCTCCGCCGGGACTGGCGACGGAAGCGTCAACGGCGTGATTGCTTTCGATGCACAGCGCCAGAACCAGCGTCAGGGATTGACGCTGCTCAATGGCGTCGTGTACGTGTCCTTTTCATCCCACTGCGATTGGGGCCCGTATCACGGATGGATACTTGGATACGACGCTTCGACGATGCAGCAGCGGATCGTCTACAATGACACGCCCAACGGATACGCGGGGGGCATGTGGGAAAGCGGAACGGGCATGGCTGCAGATGCCGAAGGCAACCTGTACGTGGTGACTGGCAATGGCACAGTCGGCGATGCTGGTGATCCGACGAATCCGACCAATCGGGGCTCGAGCGCCCTCAAGCTCACGCCGTCAGGTTCGACGTTGCGAGTGGCGAGTTACTTCACGCCCTACAATTACCAATACCTCAACGACCAGGACCTGGATTACGGTGGAATGGGCGCGTTACTCATTCCCAACACGAGCCTTTACCTGACTGGAGGCAAGGACGGGAACCTTTATCTGCTGAACAGGGACGACATGGGCGGCATCCTCCCATCGTCCAACCAGGTGCAACAAGTCATTTCGCTGGGCAGCAATGCCAACATGCATTGTCAGGCCGCCTATTACAAAGGCGGCTCCAAGGAATTCGTCTACGTATGGTCGGAGAATGATCCGCTGCATGCGATCCCCTTCGACCGCGCCGGCAACTTGCTGAGCACACAGAGCCAGGTCGTATCCAACGCAGCGGGACCGACCGGGCAAAGCGGTGCGATCTTGTCCGTTTCGTCCAACGGCTCCCAGGATGGGACCGGCATTCTCTGGGCATCATACGCATACATCGGTGATGCGGAACACGCCGCAAGCCCTGGGATACTGAGAGCGTTCGACGCGAATGACGTAAGAAAGCAGCTTTGGAACAATCAACTGAACCAGCGCGACGCAGGGGGCAATTACGCGAAATTCGCCGCTCCGACGATCGCCAATGGACACGTGTACCTGCCCACTTTCTCTAACCGGGTCGTCGTGTACGGATTGCAGTAACGGGAGGACGCACGGTGCGACCGGCACCGGATCAGACTACGCCATGTACGGGATTCCCCCTCTCAATTTCAGGCCGTTCCTTACGGATCGCACAGAGCCGATGAGACATCGTTCCTATTGTAATCGGAAAGCTGTAATTCGATCGATCAAACCGGATGTTCCGGCACATCTGATCGATTCGTCCCTATGGAGAAACAATGACCCACTTGAAACCCTTGATGACCGTCTCACTGGCGGCGCTGCTTGTCTTCTCCGCTCGCGCCAGTGGCCAGAACGCGTCGTCTGCCGTCCCACACGTGCTCGTCGTGAAGCTCGTTGAGAAGGGAGGGGCAATGCCCTACGCTTTCGAGCCCGCAATGACTGTCGCGCAGCGGGGCGATACGCTGCGCTTCATCGAGGCCGCGGGCGTAATGCACAACGTCCACTTCACGGTGCAGGCGCGCGGTGCCAAACTCGGCGGTGCCGCAACTGGACCATACCTAACGACCAAAGGTCAGACGTACGACCTGGTGATCGACGCACGGTTTGCGGAGGGCAAGTACGAGTTCGTATGCGAACCGCATGAAGCCATCGGTATGAAAGGCACACTGGTCGTTAAGACCAGTGGGGTGGTGGCTGGCGACAGGTAGGGCCATCGCTGTAAGGGCTTCCGAGACAACTGTCCCGCATTGGCTTGTCGCTGATGCGGGATTTTTTTGTCGCCGAACTAGACCACGGATTCTCCGAGCAGATAGCTGATCACGTCGGTGGCGGTATAGCTCGTACGCCCGGCGAGGAAGGTGGAGATCGTCTCGAGGTCGTCGCCGCTGGTGAGTAGCGGGGGCTCCGTCACTCCGTTGGCCCGCGACTGCGGGAGTCCGACGTTTGCGAGGAGCGCATTGCAAAGACACCTACGGCCCTCGGTCTCCGCGATCGTCCCACCTTTTCGGACGTAGTCTTCCACCGGCTCGGCAGGGCACCTGTAGTCGATGCGGTCATCCGAGCGCTTGTAGGCCGCGCGCAAATATCCAAGGTCGCACTGCCGCTGACGCGCGGGAGGTTTCTCCCCATCGGTCGACCACTCGACCACCTTGAACGGGTATCCAGTTGGCGATGCGCGGGGGTCGGTCATGACGGTCACGTCGTTGCGCCCCGCGTGCTCGATCACGTCACGCTTCAGCTGATCGGCGAAGCCCGATTCTTCGCAGTACGCGAACAGGGTCCCGACCTGTACGCCCGTCGCGCCCGCTTCCAGCGCGTCGCGCAATCGCTGCGGCGTGCCCGCACCGCCCGCGATCCAGAAGGGCAGGCCGAGATCGCGCAATTTCGTCAGATCGACTTCATCGCGCTCGCCGTAAACCGGTTCGCCCCGCTCGTTGTACCGCGGTTCGCCCCGAGGTGGCGCGTTGTGGCCGCCCGCGGTAGGACCTTCGACTATGAATCCGTCAACCCGTCCGTTCGCCTTCCGCGCGAGCGTCGTCGCCAGAGAGCTTGCGGAGATTATCGGGAGAAAGCGCGGGCGAGTGAGCGGCGTGCCATCCGCGACGCCGTGCTCCAGCGGATCAAACGAGAGCATTTCGGTTTCGCCCGCCGCGAGCCCGGCTACGTCGAAACGAACAGAGGCCGAGCGATGTTCGACGAAAGCGTCGAGCACACCCGGAATCTCGCGCGGGATCCCGGCTCCCATGAGGACGTAGTCCACTCCCGCCAGCATAGCGCCGTACAGGGAGGCCAGGTTCGGCATCTCGACCTTGGTCAGCAGGTTGATCCCCACCGGGCCGCTGTGACCTTCCTTCGCCAGATAAACCTCGACGAAGTTCGCCAGCATGGTGAGCTGTTGACGTTCCACACTCACCCGTTGCTTATACATCGGGATCAGCTTATATGGCTCGTCCGTACGGCGTCCTTCCGCCCGAAAGTACCGATTCAGGACCTCGTGGGCGACGCCAGCAACTGGAAAACGCGCGATGCCCCGGCGCATGTGTCCGCCGATGTCGCCGTCCTGGAGCCGCCGCACGAGGACCGTATCGAGGGCAGTTCCGGAGATGACGCCGAGCTGGCCCGCTAGCGACACGGCGCGGGCGAGCTTCCAGTTGGATACGGCAACGCCCATCCCGCCTTGAATTATCCGCGGAAGTGCGACGACAGTTGTCATTTTTCTTGGATCAGAGGGTTCGAAGTGACGAGCCCTTCAGTCTATACCCGCGCTTGGCACGGGAGCATCGGGGAAATGGTTCCTCAATTGTGGTGACTCCCCTGACCGGCAACAGGCAACTTCATGGCCAACCTGGCGCGCCCCTTGTAGCTTGGGCGCTCAGTGAGCGACTCCTTCGACTACGATCTCATCTGCATTGGCAGTGGCCCCGCAGGCCAGCGCGGCGCCGTCCAGGCGGCGAAGCTTGGCAAGCGCGTTGCCCTCATCGAGCGTCGAACAACCGTCGGGGGAACGTGTCTCGCCACCGGTACAATCCCGAGCAAGACCTTTCGCGAGGCAGTCCTGCACTTCGCCGCCGCCGCGGCGCGTCCCGACGGCGGCAGCACGCGGACCATGCAACGGCCGACCGTATCGGCGCTGCTTTCTCGCGTAGATGAAGTCGTAGCGCGTGAGGGGACGGTCATCTCCAACCAGCTGTCGCGCAATGGTGTCGACGTGATGTGCGGCGAGGCGGCGTTCGTCGACGCGCACCGGATACGCGTTACCAACACGGGGAGCTGGCGCGAGGTATCCGCCGCCAACATCCTCATCGCGAGTGGAACGCGCGCCGTGCCGCCCTCAAACATCGAATCGAACGGCGAGACGATCATTACGAGCGACGACATCGGCGCTCTCAAGCGAATTCCGCGCTCACTGGCGGTCGTCGGCGCTGGAGTGATCGGCATCGAGTACGCATCGATGTTCGCGTCCCTCGGCATCGAGGTTACGGTGATCGACCGCCGCGACAGGCCGCTCGAGTTCATAGACGCCGAGATCGTGGACGAGCTCATACACCAGATGAGAAAGCGGAACGTGAATTTCAGGTTTGGCGAAGCAGTCGAGGGAGTGTCAGTGAACGACGGCCCGCCGAAGCGCGCTGTGCTGCAACTCGAGTCGGGCAAGCGCATCGTCGCCGATATGGCTCTCTTTTCGGTGGGGCGCGTCGGCGCGACGGAAGCGCTGGCGCTCGAGAACGCCGGACTCGCCGCCGACGATCGGGGGCGCATCGCGGTGGATGAGCAGTTCCGCACCTCGGTGCCACATATCTTCGCTGCGGGCGATGTCATCGGGTATCCGAGTCTCGCGGCGACATCGAGCGAGCAGGGGCGTCTCGCCGCCTGTCACGCGCTTGGTGTGTCAGCGCCGCCGATGGCGGACCACTTTCCTATTGGGATTTACTCGGTGCCGGAGATCTCGATGGTCGGTTCGACCGAGCAAACCCTGACGAAGGACAAGGTACCCTACGAAATAGGGATCGCACGCTACCGGGAGATCGCCCGCGGCCAGATCCTCGGCGATGACAGCGGCCTTCTCAAGATGCTCTTTCATCGTGGCGACCGAAGGTTGCTCGGCGTGCACATCATCGGTACGGGCGCAACCGAGCTGCTTCATATCGGTCAGGCGGTGTTCGGACTTGGCGCCGGGTTGGACTATTTCCTCTCCACAGTCTTCAACTATCCGACGCTGGCTGAGTGTTACAAGGTTTCGGCGCTCAACGCGGCGAACAAGCTGGCGATGTGATGACGTATATTTGCTGGCGCGCCGACGCACTGCCAAGCCCGTAGCAAGCACAGGCGCCGACCCTTCTGCAACCAGTCCGGGGACACCATGACCAAATACTCGCTCCAACTTTCAGCCGTCTTCCTGGCGGTCAGCCTCGCCTCGCCGCAACTCGCTCGCGGGCAAACGTTCAAGGTGGAAAGATTCAGCATCGGCGGTGAGGGAGGCACGGACTATCTGACCGCGGAACCAGGCACGGGCCGTGTCTTCGTCTCGCGCGGTACACACGTCATGGTGATCGACGGTGTCACGGGCAAAGTGTTGGGGGACATTCCGGACACGCCGCGGACGCACGGCATCGCGCTCGCGCCCAAGTCGAATCACGGTTTCATAACCAACGGCGGCGATTCGACCGTAACGATGTTCGATCTCAAGACGTTGACTCCGATCAAGAAGATCCGCGTGCCAAGCGGCGGCCTCGACGGAATCATGTACGATGACTTCTCCGACCGGATCATCCTCACGAATCACAGTCGTCCGATTGGGACCGCGACCGCCATCGATCCCGGGTCCGGAGAGATCCTGGGCGTGGCCGAGCTGGAGGACAACGCCCCCGAAGGCGCGGCGAGCGATGGCAAAGGCAAGCTCTTCGTCAACAATGAGAGCAAGAACACAATGCAGGTGATCGATGCCAGGACGATGAAGGTGCTTTCATCGTGGCCCCTTACGCCCTGCGAGGGCCCGACTGGTATCGCGTTCGATCGCTCGTCGAATCGAATTTTCTCGGGCTGCGGGAAGACGTCCGTTGTTATCGATCCCGGCTCCGGACGAGTGGTGTCGACGATCGCGAACGGCGATGGCGTCGACGCGCTGGGATGGGATGCTTCACAAAAGCTGATCTACATCCCCGCCGGGCGAAGCGGCAACGTCACGGTCGTACGGCAGGATTCACCTGACAAGTACACCGTCGTGGCGATTGTGCCGACCATGCCGGGCGCAAAGACGATCGCTGTCGATCCGGTGAGGCATGTGGCGTATCTGTTTCAGCCCGAGTATGGACCGGCGCCGGCACCAGCGCCTGGTGCGCCACCTCCCGCGCCCGGAAGCCGGCCTCCCCGCGGTCCGGTGATCGGTACCTGGTTCTTCGTCATCACTCATTAGGGGCAACCCGGTCGGAATCGAGCAGCGAAATAAGCTCCGTCAACACTGTAAGTAGCGTTTGTCGTGAACCCGGTCATCGCTGTATCCAACCTGGGCAAGCGCTACGGCCGCACCGTAGCCGTTGACGACGTCTCGCTCGAAGTATTTGAAGGCGAGATCTTCGGGCTGATAGGTCCGAACGGTGCCGGTAAGACGACCACGATGGAGTGCGTGGAGGGCAACCGCGTTCCCGACAAGGGAACCATCTCCGTGCTCGGCCTCGATCCTCGGCGTGACGCCAACACGCTCCGGCAGCGGATCGGAGTGCAGCATCAGGAGGCGCACCTCCAGAAACGGATCAAGGTGTGGGAGGCGGTGGACCTTTGGCGGTCCCTCTACACTCGCGTGGTGGATACCGACGCGCTTCTCGCCCGGCTTGGGCTGGAAGCCAAGCGCGACGCATGGTTCATGACCCTCTCAGGCGGCCAGAAGCAGCGGCTCTTCATCGCGCTGGCGCTCATCCACGAGCCGGAGGTCGTGTTCCTCGACGAGCTCACCACCGGGCTCGACCCGCAAGCGCGTCGCGCGATCTGGGCACTCGTGACCGGCATCAGAGACCGGGGCACAACCGTGTTCCTCACGACACACCTAATGGAGGAGGCGGAACGACTCTGCGACCGCGTGGCCATCATCGAGCACGGGCGCATTATCGAGCTAGGCACGCCCGACGAGCTGGTACAAAAACACTGCCCCGAACGGACAGTAGTGTTCACCAGCGAGGATGCCAATGTCGCCGAGAGAATGCAGGCGCTGGGCGGCGTCGAGCACACCGAGGGGAACGGGCTGACATACACGATTCGCGGGACTGGCGACGACTTCGTGACCGATGTGATCAACATCATTGCGCGCGAGGGCATTCGCGTGCGCGGCTTCCGTACCGAGATCCCGACGCTCGAGGATGTGTTTCTGAAGCTGACCGGACACGGGATACGGGACTGAATGCGGCCTCCGTTTCTGCGGGGATTCTGGAAGCTGACCTGGGTCGAGACCAAGATCTTCACCCGCGAACCGATGGGATTCGTGGCGACGCTCATCATGCCCCTGCTGGTGTTCATCTTCCTGGGGCGTGTGTTCGGCATCGGCAAATCCGTCACCGCGCCGGAAGTCGACATTCCATTCAACCCGGCCATCCTCGCGGCGGTGCTGATCGCTATCAGCGCCGTGCAGTCGCTCGTGGCGATCATCTCCATCTACAGGGAAGGGGGCATCCTCAAACGCCTCCGCTCGACGCCGCTTTCGCCAGTGACGATCATGGGTGCGCAGGTCGCCGTGAAGCTCGTCTTCACGGTGCTCAGCCTCGCGCTGCTAATGATCGCTGGCAAGCGGCTTTTTCCCGGCGTGTTGCAGGTGAATGTGTTCAGTTTTACCGTGGCCGTACTCCTGAGCACGTTCAGCATCCTCTCGCTCGGGTTCGTAATCGCGAGCGTAGTGCCCACGGCGAGATTCGCTCAACCGGTCAGCGCTGCGGTGCTCTACCCGATGCTCGCTTTGTCGGGATTGTTCTATCCCATCGACCGGTTCCCGCGGGCGCTCAAAACGGTCGCGTACCTGCTTCCGACCACCCACGCCGTGGCGCTTCTCAAGGGTGTCTGGGACGGATCGGGCTGGGTCGCGCACTGGATGAATGCCGCGGCGTTACTCGCGCTGTTCGCTGTGTACACCGCCTTCTCGACCAGGGTCTTCCGCTGGGAATAACTTGATGCTCCAACAGCGAAGAACCACGGCCGACGCACTCGACCGAATCGAGCGCTTCAACGCGGGGCGCGAGCCGGAGCGGCTCGCGCTCAAGTATCGGGATATGTGCAAATCGCCGTTCGCGTTTTTTCGGGGCACGGCGCACCTATTTTGGGAAGATCTCGCCGCGCGAGGGAGCGCTCTTCCTAAAAGTCCGCTCGTTTGGGCATGCGGAGATCTTCATTTTGAAAATTTCGGAAGCTTTCAGGGCGACAACGGCCTCTCCTACTTTGACCTGAACGACTTCGACGAATCTGCTCTTGCTCCAGCAACGTGGGAGGTCTCGCGTTTTGTGGCGGGCGCATACGGGCGTGGGGGTTATGTCCTGCACGAGCTCCAGCCGAGCAACGATCGATTGAGCTTGAAAGACGCAAGAGGTAATCAACATCATCTTCGCTCCGCAGCGAAAGCGATGGGCCGCGTGATCGCCTGGGCCCAGCTCAGAAGCAGTGGACGTCAAGATTCCGCGACCGCAGACGATCTCATCGCGTTCGCCGGAGCCA
>DASWBG010000251.1:0-2340 GCA_036390715.1 Gemmatimonadaceae bacterium | reverse complement strand
TCAGAATCCGAGCATCACCTACATGGCGCTCACCGCGAGGGCGGTTGATTACGCCCACCAGCTTCTCAACCGGAGAGAGTTGTAGCGTACACTCCGCCCGCGATCCAATTGAGGACCTGCATCGTCGGCGCGGCTTGCATCGCTCTTGTCACGGCGTGCGGCCGAGAGCCGCGCACTGACGAAATCTCCGCCGCGGCCAAGGCCTTGACGGTAATCGGGCCGGACGGCACCCCGAGGATGTTCGCCGCCGATCAGGATTCTTCGGGATCGCGATTTTGCTTCCAGTCGGCCGATTCGACTCTCCCTGCCGGAGCTCCCGTCACCGTCGTCCACACCGTGTTTCCTCAATATGCCGTCGACGGGCGTCTCGGCCGACGCAGCAAGAGTCCGTGCTTTCCGGCGCCGGTGGGATCGATCGACAGCATGGAGTACGTGGTCGATGCGCCCGGAGACACTCTCGGACGCCGCGGCGTGCCGATCGTAGTCCTGGGAAGACTGCCGTCAGTCCAAATGAGAGGGGACACCGTGATGTTGGCGGTCGAGCCCGGCAAAAAGTCGTGGCGGTTCCGGACGTGCGCGAGCGAAGAAGGAGTTCACGCAACCGCGTGGTCCGGCGTTCCGCTGGTCTCGCCCCGCCGCTGGCACGCCTACTACTACCTGGGCTACGACGTCGAACCGGACTGTACGCCTGCCGACTACACCCCCGACAGCGCGGCGGCTAAGCACTGACGCTTGTCTTGGCTCGCATTCTAATGGTGACCTCAATGCGCGGATGTTCGGATGACCACGCCTGAAAAACGCCGCTGGACTCTGATCGCGACGATTCTCGGGTCGGCGATGACCTTCATTGACGGGACCGTGGTGAACGTCGCGCTGCCGGCGCTTCAGGCGGCCCTTCACGCGACCATCACTGATGTTCAATGGGTCGTGGAAGCATATGCGCTCTTCCTCGGCGCACTGATTCTTGTCGGCGGATCGATGGGCGATCAACTGGGTCGCAAGCGGGTCTTTCTGTTCGGTACCGTCTTTTTCACCGCGTCCTCTGTACTGTGTGGTATCGCGATGTCTCCGCGTGTTCTCATAGCGGGTCGCGCACTGCAGGGGATTGGAGCTGCCTTTCTGGTCCCGGGCAGCCTCGCCATCATCAGTGCTACGTTCGGCGACGCTGAGCGTGGCCGAGCGATCGGAACGTGGTCGGGATTCAGCGCGATCACGACGGCGATCGGGCCCGTAATCGGCGGCTGGCTGATCGAGCACGTCAGCTGGCGCGCGGCTTTCTTCATCAACTTGCCGTTGGCGGCGGTTGTTGTCGTGCTGTCGCTCCGGTTCATGGACGAGAGCAAGGATCCGTCGCGCACGAGCACGATCGATTGGGCGGGTGCGCTACTGGCCATTCTGGGATTGGGCGGGATCGTGTTCGGGTTGCTCGAGTGGCCTCCTCTCGGTCCGGGCGATCCACTTGTAGTCGGGTCTCTCGCCCTCGGCGTCGTGTGCCTCGCGCTCCTCGTCGTCGTCGAGCGTCACGCCCGCAACCCGATGTTGCCACTGCACCTGTTCCTCTCGCGGACATTCACTCTCGCGAACGCGCTCACGCTGTTGTTGTACGGCGCACTCGGCGTCGTGCTGTTCCTGTTGCCTCTCAATCTCATTCAGGTTCAGCACTTTACCGCCACACGAGCCGGCGCGGCTCTCGTGCCGTTCGCCATTATCATGTTCGGGCTGTCGCGATGGGCGGGCGGACTGGTGAATCGGGTAGGTGCGAGACTCCCCTTGACCGTCGGGCCCGTTATCGCCGCGTTCGGTATCGCGTTATTTGCGCGAATGGGGATCGGCGATTCCTACTGGACGAGCATCTTTCCCGCGGTGTGTCTATTGGGATTTGGAATGACGATCACCGTTGCGCCGCTGACCACTACCGTGATGGCGGCGGTCGATTCGTCGCATTCGGGCGTGGCGTCGGGCATCAACAACGCGGTGGCGCGCGTCGCGGGACTGCTCGCGATCGCTGTCTTTGGCGTGTTACTTGTGAGAGCGTTCGACGCGGACATGCAATCGCGGCTCGAGCAACTCTCGCTCGCACCTGCCGCGAAAGCGCAGATCGAAGAGCAACTTCCGAAGATGGCCGGCGCGGAGCTTAAGTCGGTGGCGCTGGAGCCCGGGCAACGTGCGATCGTTCAGCGATCGATCGACGAGGGATTCGTTTCAGGCTTTCGAATGGTTGTACTCGGCTCGGCGATTCTCGCGCTGGCCGCGGCTGGCTTTGGGGCAGCAATTAGTGATCGGAGAAAAGCGACTGATTCGTCCGCGACCTTGTCCTAATCCTGCGAGCTGCGGACTAAC
>DASWBG010000250.1:0-3568 GCA_036390715.1 Gemmatimonadaceae bacterium | reverse complement strand
AAGCGATCCAAGATCCTCCGACATCACTCGTAGCATGTTGCGAGAGTCGTAGACGAAACTTGCGCCGGAAGCGAGCATCACCGCCGCCCCGGACGTGACCATCAACATCGTGAGGAGCTTGGCGCGGAGGCTCAGTGCCAGCCTCACTGTTGAGACCGATCGGTGGACGAGCGAACGGCCCGGGTTAGCGCCAGGAGCTTGGAGCTGACGCGCAAGCCAGCGATCTGCGCGGCGGTAGTGTCCACATCGAAGCGCACCTTTCGGTCCTCGACCAGAAGTCCGATCACACCACCGTGGGTCGCGAAGCTTTCCCCTTCACCGATCGTGAGAACGCCGGCGGACGCCGCCGCATCGAGAACGCGATGGAGCTTCTTTGGGTCCCGTTCGACCACGAACGCGGCCCGCGCGCCGGCCAGCGGCTGATCCCATCGGGTGCGGCGGACGACTATTGGCCGATCTCCGATCGATTTCGACTCCAGAAACTGCTCGGTGGCATCCGCGGCGGCACCCTCTCCGATGATGAGGACGACGAACGGATCCTTGGCGCCGACCGAGGTATCCACCGGCCACTCGACGAACTTGAGAAAATTGTAGACGAACATCGCCTTGACCTGCGCTTCACCCATCGGAGCCTGCTGTGCCTCGACGCGAACGCCAAACAGCAGCGCCGCGAGGATGAGAAACCGCTTAGTAATGAAGCGTCGTCCTGACACGGAAGCTCCTGCCGTCCTGCTGAATGAGGTCTTGAACGAACCCATTCGACACCGGGTCTCCGTATCGCGCATCGAAGACATTGTACAGACTGGCGCTCAGGTCGAACCTGCCGAAGGTCCGGGGCGCAAAGAGCGAGAAGTTGGTAAGTACGTGACCGCCGGCGAGGTTTCCGAGGAGTGTACTTCGTGCGCTCATGTATTGTGCATCCACCGAGGCCGTCGCGGCAGAGCCGAGGATCGGAGACCGCAACTCCATCTGCACCATTTGTTCAGGCGAATTCGACAGCTGAATGCCTGTCGCACGGTCCTCTGTGTGCTGGAATGAATACGACAACCTACCGGTGAGGCCGTGACCGCGGTTCACGTTCAGCCCCAGCTCGGCTCCTCTGGAATGGATCTCGTCAACGTTCCCGAAATATTGGGAACCGCTGGTCGTATCGGTACGCCGGCTGAGGAGATCAGTAAGCCGGTTTCTGAATGCGGACGCGGAAATCTCTACGCCGCCGCCGATGAGGCGCTGTGCTATCAACTCGAGCGTCTCGATGTGCTCCGGCTCGAGCTGTGGATTAACCGTGGTCAGATGCGAGTGGTTGTATTGGAGTTCATAATCGCTGGGTGCCCGGAACGCTCTGCCGGCGAGCAGCTTGAATGTGGTCGTCGAGCTGGGGGTGTAGATCAGGGCAGCGCGAGGACTGGTGGCGTAGCCGAACCCATCGTAGTGGTCGACTCGAAGACCGGCGTAGAACATCAGCGGATCGGCGAGCTTGATCTCGTCCTGCGCGAAGGCACCCCAACGTGTGGATTTGTCCTTCGCATAGGAGTAGAGATAGTAGGGGTCGGGATCGTAGTCCGTCTGAAGCATCTTGAAGTTGTCCCGATACTCGGCGCCGTACGTTAAGAACTGACGCGATCCGATCTTGCGAGCCGCGTCGATGTCCAGCCCCCACCATTCCCCGACGAAAATGTCCTTGTTTGGAGCCAACGCCGTATAGGCGTACTCGCCGTCGTATGAATACCGTCCAGCGTGGACACGAGTAGAGAACGTCGCGGCATCGGCGAACGCGCGCTCATAAGTAAGGCTCGCGAGGCTCAGGCCATCGGTCGTGCTGCTTCGCGGGTCGTTGAAGGTTGCGGAGTACACTCCAGTCGGAAGACCCTTTTCGCGTGACACGTTGTTTGCCTGGAACGAAAAATTCCCCTTCGAAGCGGTGACGAGAAACTTGCGAAACCCTTCGTGGTCATCCCCGTTCGCAATACCGTTGTTCGTCGCGGGGGCATCGTATTCCGGGAAGTAGAGGTTTCTTCCCTTGCCGTCGGAATAAGTCCCCGAGGCAACGAGATCGAGACCGTTCGCGAAGGTGTGGCCATAGGTGCCGCGGCCAGAGTATGTCCCAAAGCTGGCGGCGGTGGTCGCGATCTCGGTGCCCGCGAAGCTGCTCCCCGGCCGGGTGACGACGTTGATGACCGCAAAAAAGGCGTTGCTTCCGTAGATCGCGGAGCTGGGTCCGCGGATGACCTCGACGCGTTCGATCAGGTCCATATCGACGCTGAATTCCTCACCGATGTAGGCAAGGTCGAACACGTTTTCATTGGTGCGGAGGCCGTTGAGCAGAAGGAGAACGCGCGCATTCCAATCTCCGGGCCGGCTGAATCCGCGAATTCCGACGTAGGAATAATTGCGGTCGTTGGAGACGTAGAAGCCGGGAAGGGTCCTCAGGACATCGGCTAGCGTGCGATATCCGTGCTCCTTGATGTCTGCTGCGGTGACAACGCTCACTGAGGACGCTACGTCCCGCGATTCCTGCGCGCGTTTTGACCCCGCGACGACGATCTCGATTTTCATCAACTGCTCGAGATCATTTGAGATTGTATCGATTGCGTGCTTTGGCGGTGGCGTGGGCTGTTGGGCAGCGGCGAGGCTCGCAGAGATCAGCAGGCTTCCGATCAGGAAGGCGCTTACTGACCGCCACTGCCAGTATGGCATTGTCATTTTGTGTTTTCGGGGCTGGGAGGGGTCTACGAGGATAGACGACCCGTTACCGACATCGTGTCAGTATTCCTCCAACTTCTCCTGCAAATCGCGAAACGAATTTCCTGCGGCAGTTGACAAGAATCGAGTGGTTTTATATACTGAACCATATGGTTCAGTATTCACGGAAGCTTAATGCCGCATTTGGCGCACTGGCAGACCCGACACGCCGCGGAATTCTCGAGCGCCTCGGCCGCTCGGACGCGGGGATCACCGAGCTGGCCGAGGCGTTCGATATCACCCTGACGGGCATCAAAAAGCACGTCGGAGTGCTCGAATCAGCGGGTCTCGTGACTACTGAGAAGGTAGGACGGGTACGCTGGTGCAGACTTGGCCCGCGCCGGCTGGATGACGAAACCGCGTGGATCGCGACATATCGGCGGCTTCTCGAAGGC
This sequence comes from Gemmatimonadaceae bacterium, assembly GCA_036390715.1. Lineage (GTDB taxonomy): Bacteria > Gemmatimonadota > Gemmatimonadetes > Gemmatimonadales > Gemmatimonadaceae > UBA4720. The sequence goes on along the minus strand of DASWBG010000250.1, from coordinate 431 downwards.
CGCCTCAACAGACTCGGGGAATTCCTCGAGCGTACAGAGGAGAAACAATGACGACCATCACGGAGCAGGAACCCATGGCAAAGGCGACGATAACCACGCCCGGCGATCGCGATGTCCGCATCGAGCGAATCTTCAACGCGCCACGCGACCGCGTTTGGAAAGCGATGACCGACCCCAAGCTCGTCGCGCAGTGGTGGGGTCGCGGCAACAAGCTCGTGGTCGAGCGGCTGGAGCTGGAGCGCGGCGGTCACTGGCGATTCGTCGAGCACAGTGACCATGGCGTCCACGGTTTCGAGGGCCGTTTTGCTGAAGTCACTCCGCCGGAGCGGGTAGTTCAAACCTTCGAATGGGACGGAATGCCTGGCCACGTCGCTCTCGAAACATTGACGCTCGAGGACCTCGGCGACGGACGCACCCGACTCGTTACGACG
>DASWBG010000249.1:0-2239 GCA_036390715.1 Gemmatimonadaceae bacterium | reverse complement strand
CACCGCGGAGCGGTAGCGTGCCGGAAGAGCTTCAACAAAAGCCATAAGTCGTGCGTATTAAAGGCTTTTTTCGGCGCAGGCTGAGGCAGGGAGGATATCCTGCCTGGCTTACAGCACCATTACAACCTCCGCTGTGCGACGAAAAGAACGTCGGCAAAGAAGGCTGGGCCGCAGCGCTCGGAGCGCACGGAAAAGCCAGTGCTCTCGAGTAGGCTGGTCCACCCGCTCGCCCCTCTGAAGCTCAGCTTTGGCCCCGCTGACCGGGTGAAGCCAACACCTGTCGCGAGGTTCTCATAGAGGCGATTCGCGCGCGCTTTGATTCCGTCGTCCGAATCGATCTCGCGTACGACGAGAACCCCGCCCGGAGTAAGGACGCGCGCCGCCTGACTGACAAGGAATTGTTGAGTTGCGGGATCGAAATAGTGGAGGATGTCGATCATGGCGATGCCAACGAGCGACCCGGGTGGGAACGACCAGAGCTTTTCCTTGAGATCACCGACCTCAAAACTTGGCCTGGACCCGACCGGAAGTCCGAGTGCCGCCGCCTCGGCAATTCGAACGCGATCAGCATCGTGGTCGATGCCGATGATCTCGCGCTCGTGGGAGCCGAGGGATAGCGCGAAAGTGAGGAGTCCGTGTCCCGAGCCGAGATCGAGCACCCGTCCTCGTGCGGGGAGGACGGATGCCATGCTGTCATACGGAGTCAGGATCGAGCGCAGCCGGAGGAAGCTCCGCGTCGATAGCGGCGCGTCGGCGAAGAGGGAGCTGGTCTTCATCCAGTATTCATAGCGTCCCCACGATCTTCCGGAACTCCGTTTCCGTAAACGCTCGCATGGTCTCCGTGCGAACGTTTCCAAGCGCTCCCTGCGCCAACGCCATCCGCGCAACGGCCTCATCATTCGGCATCTCGCCGATCACGACGAGGTCGTATTGCCCCAGCGTTAGATAGATGGACTTGAGCTCGCCACCCGCCTTGCGGTAAGCGTCTTTGGCTGCATCGATTCGCGCCGGGGCATTCTTGATGGCGCTGATTCCCTGTTGGGTGTAGTGCAGCATCGAGATGTACGTAGCCATACGGTCTCCTGTGATGTGAGGCTTAGCGGCTTGCCGTCTCCAATTTCGCCCTGCGTCGCGAATTCACGTTCGTGAAGTCCTGTAGATTGAGCGCGTAATTCGTGTTGACTCTGTTATTCCACGCCGCCGCAACCGCCGGGTGACCGAGCGCGGCGTGAGCCTCGGCGACGCGATTCATGATCAGGACGCTGGTCGTGTCGCCCTTCATCAGAATCCCCAGCGCATCGGCCGGCTTCCCCTGTTGAGTTAGTAGATAACCTTCGAGCGCGGGGATCCGGTCAGGAGGCACGCTTCCCGGATTGGCGGCGGCCTGGGCTTTGAGAGCGGCAAGCTCCTGCTCCGCGGGCGCCCAATGTTTCATGAGACCGTGCGCCACGCCAGGGAAATAGTGGACCTGCCAGGGGACTGCGCTTGCCGCTTTCGCGGTCGCTATCGATTGATGCGCGGCGTTCGCATTGCCGGCGTTGGCCTGCACTGTCGCGAGCTGAGAGTACAATATGGCAGTCGAGACCCCGTCTTTCTGCGCTTTAGCCTCGGCGATCGCTGCCTCAAGGGCTTTCGTCACATCAGCGGGCGAACCCTGCAATACATACGTGCCGACAATCTGCCGCATGTAGCCGAGCTTTTGTTGTGGGGTCCAGGCGTTGGCTATTGCCTGATTCAGGTGCGCTCGTGCCTGATCGTACTGTCCCTGCAGCGCGGCTACCTCGGCGAGTCCTGCGTGCGCTTCGGGGAATTTGGGCGTGAGAGTCGTAGCCGCCTGGTAGTGTGCGGCGGCGTCGGCAAAGTTGCCGTTCCACTGAAGAAGCTCGGCGTATGTATCGTGCGGGTTGGGCGCATTCGGAAGAAGCTCGACCTGGCGTTTCGCGGCAGCGAGTGCAGCGGATTTATCGCCGGCAGCCCAGGCTCCATAGGCGAGAGTGTTGTAACCGATCGGATAATTCGGATACTTCGTCACGAACTCGCGCGTCACCGCGAGCGGCGCCCCGAACGCGCCCGCAGCCTGCCACGCGATAAACTGGTCGGTAGGTATCAGCTGTGATGCTGCGCGGAAAAGCGCATTAGCGGCGGCCGCATGGCCAAGTGCCGCTTCGCGGTAAGCGGCGGCGAGAACGAGCTCGTTGTTGGTGCCGCGCGCGGCGTCGACGACACCGCGATTAAGCTC
>DASWBG010000248.1:0-13934 GCA_036390715.1 Gemmatimonadaceae bacterium | reverse complement strand
AAGCGGGAACTGCGACGCGACGCCGATGGTCCAGTTTGTCCGGAAACTTCCCGACTGGGGAAGCCCCGTCTGCGGGAACGCGACCTTGCCATACTGCGACGTCAGAGAGAGGGTGGGAAATCTTTGGGCTTTCGCGACCCTAAGAAGTCCCTGCTGCGCATCGATCGCCTCGCCCGCTTGCCTGACCGTTGCTCGATCGATTGCTGCCGTGTCGCTGTTGATCCCAATGCTGGCGAGAGCGGCGTTTGTCGCCGCAGAATCATCGACGGCCGTAGTCAGCTGCAGCGGAGCTTCGAGCGGAAGGTTGATAAGCTGCTTGAGCCTGAGGTAAGCGACTTCGCGATCGCTCTGACGTTGGATCACGATCGGCCGCTGATTCGCGCTGGTAACCTGGGCCCGCAGCAAGTCGAACTCCGAAACATTGCCAACCGTCCGGGCGAGGCGCGTCTGCTTCAGCACGTTATCGGTTTGAACGGCGGACGACTCCGCGAGCGCGACAAGCCTGTCGGCGAGCGCGGCATCGAAATACGCCTGGGTGACATCGAGGCGAAGCTGCGCGCGCTGCGCTGTCAGCTCAATGTCGGCCGAGCGACGCCCTGCGTTTGCCACGGCGTTCTGCGCAGAGATGCGGCCGCCGGCGAACAGGCTCTGCGAGAACGCGAGGCCAAGGTTGTATTGGTTCTTCGCTCCGAAGCCGAGGCTGCCGAAGGACGAGAACGGGTTGTTTCCGAGAGCACAACGGGATGCGTCCTCGAGCCCCGCCAGCCGCTCGGCCGTGGTGGCAGTTGCGTCGAGAAGATATTGGTCGCACGGACCCGGAGGCGCCGGCGGCTTGGTGGTATCCACCGCCGGTCCACCACCCGCGACAGAGAACTGCGACGCCAGCGTGCGTGTGTAGGCGGCGGATCCGGAAAGCTGCGGCAGCCTCTGGCTGCGCGCCTGGTATTGCTGGCCTTCGGCTCGCTGGACTCCGGCACGCGCGATTCGGACTGCCTCGCTCTGCGATTCAGCGATGCGAACGGCCTCGTCGAGCGAGAGTGTGCGAGGTATCCCGGTCGTGTGGACTGTTGGCAGGATGGGAGTCCCCTGCGCCGAGGCAATCATCGGCGCCGATAGGCTTACGACTATGAGGGACAGGAATTTGCCGAGCCTGGGGGCGCGGAGTTGGGTTTTTTTGGGAGACACTGTTCAGGCTGAAAGTTGTTTCGATCGTTTGGTCTGCTTACTCGTCGCTTTACCGGACCCGTTTTCGACACCTAATGCCTGGAGGAGCAGCTGGGTATACTTGTGCGCCGCTTTTGTCTCGGGCTGCGGGAAGACATCTGGCATCATGTCGCGTCCCATGGCGTCGGCGAAGATCGATCCCATGAGCATCGCGGCCGCCGTCCTTGGGTCGAATTCTTCCGTAGCCATTCCCTGCCGCTTGAGGGCGGTGAGATAGTGACAGAGATCGCTCGACGCGCGTCTTGGCACATCGGTAGCAAATTCGCACATGTCGGGTCGTTCTTCGATTTCACCCATCGTCTTACGGATGATCGAGCTCTGAAGTCTCAAATGCTGAATAAATGATTCGCTCCAATCCGTCAGCTCACGCTCCGGGTCTACGGGTGTATCCGGCAGAAGGGCGAAGACTGCAGATTGCGTCAGGTGTCGCATTGCTTCGTGTATCAGCGCTTGCTTTGACCCGAATTGACGGAAGAGCGTGATCTCGTTTACGCCGGCGACATCCGCGATGCGACGAGTGGTCGAGCCGCGGAAGCCATGCTTTGCGAAGACGCCGGCGGCGGCGGCGAGGATTGCATCTCTGTGGTTCATGGGGGCGGAAACTACGACTGATCAACCGCAGATGCAAGTAGTCACTTACTTACACAGCCGTTTCCACAATTTGATATCGGAGAGGTGCATTGGCAGGGACTGCTGAGCTAAAATCCGCGTTCGACGCTGCGATCACCCAGGCGCGGAAGTGCATCGACGCTGGAATGACGGCAATCGATGGAGAGGCAGCCGCTCCACACCTGAGAAAACTCGAGGAAGAGCTCAAACTCGAGCGGGCCAGAGCTCTGGAGCGCGGAGCTGTCGATCGGGAATGGTTTCAAAAAACTCTGCGCTGGCTCGTCGAGTGGGTACCCGAAACCGAGTTGACGCTCGTCGCCGCACTCGGCCGCATCGCTCGCGCTACTCCGACTGCTCTATCCTAGACTCGTCCGGTCTCTATATTCGACGCGTGCGTTGTTACGAACCCGCCGACGGCAGATCGTTCTACACGGACCTGCGCCGAACTTCTTGATCGCTCGCTTGTCGCTTGATCGTCGCGCCTTGAGAGCGGTGACGATTGCTCTCAGTCTGGCAGGTTGCGCGGCAGTCGCGCACGCCGCGACCAGAGCGTTGCTGCACGCGAGCCTGCTCCGCTCGATACCGGCGGCGAACAGCCATCTCACGAAGGCGCCTGAATCGATTCGTCTCGTCTTCAGCGAGCAGATCGTTCCCGAGCTGAGCCAGATCGCACTCGTCGGGCCCGATGGAAGCGGCACTCAGCTCCGGGTTGCGAACGATCCGCACGATGTGCGTACCCTCGTCGGTACTGTTAGTGGTGCGTTGACGAGCGGACCTTACAAGGTTTCCTGGCGCGTGATCTCGGCGGACGGTCATCCCGTTGCCGGAAGCTTCAGCTTCACCGTTGAAGGAGCGCGCGACACTTCGCGATCGCCTGCAATCGCGGCGCTGCCGGTCACCGCATCGTCTACGGCGGTTGGTGGCCCTGCGGCTTCTCCTTCTGTCGCGGCGCCTGACGAAAAACAAATCCCCATCTTTGCTTCACTGTTCCGCGGACTCGGACTCGGCGCGATGATGACCGGGTTGGGGGTGCTCTTTTTTGTTGTGACTTCGCGCGAGCGCCGCAATCTCGCCCGTCCAAAGGTGATCGTGCGGGCAATCACGATCAGTGCGATCCTGCTCGTCGCACATTTGATCGCGTGGCTCGATCACATTTCGCCGACTGGACGCCTAAGTGGCGACTTTCTCGGGTCGATGCTGGGTTCGACGATCGGGCGTGTCGAGCTGGTTCGAACGATGCTCGCACTTCTTACGCTCTGGGCGATAGCGCTCGCGCGTCGCACCACACCCGCGCTCATTCTGGGTGGCGCATGCTTGCTTGTGAGCGGCGCGATTGGGCATCCGGCCGCCATCGATCCTTACTGGACGATTCCCGCCAAGATGTTGCACCTGGTCGCAGGTTCAGTATGGATCGGCGGATTGGTGTGGCTCGTCTGGCTATCCCGTTGTGACGAACCCGCCTGCCGAATCGAAGCCAGACGCGTTTCTTCCGTCGCACTCATCTCGGTCATCGTGATTGCCCTCTCGGGTTTGTTGCAGACGTTTTTCTTCCTCAACACTCCGGCTGATCTGACGGGTTCACCTTACGGGCGCCGAGTGCTTGCCAAGATGACAGGGCTCGCCATCCTCGTCGGACTCGGGGCGTACAACCGATTTGGGTTGCTTCCCAGGCTTGACTCAACGGACGGCCCCAAGAAACTGTCCCGCTCCGTAAGAGTAGAGGTCGCGGTCTTGACGACGATAATCGTCATCGGCGGCTTCCTTGCATACGAGCCGACGCCAACGATTCCGCCGTCCGCCGCATCCGCGGCAACAGGTAGCAGGTAGTATTTCAGTTGGCATTGACACAACAACTTTTCTTGATATGTTAGAACTATGGCCGTAGCTACTCACGATAGGACGGAACGGGCGATCGAGCTCTTCCACGCCCTATCCGACGAGACCCGACTCGAGATCATCGAGCTGCTCCGCAAAGGTGAGCGGTGCGTCTGCGAACTGACCGACACGCTTGACGCCGCTCAGTCGCGGTTGTCGTTCCATCTGCGCGTGCTCAAGGACGCTGGAATTGTGCGCGACCGGAAGGACGGACGCTGGGTTTACTACGAGTTGGATCCCGAGGCGTTCGAGGAAGTCGAGACCCTGGCCTCAGGTATGAAGCCGCGCGTCCCTGGTCGCGCCGAATCCTGCTGCGCCTGATTGTTTATTTGACCTATGCATCAAGAAATATTGGTTGACTTGAGGCCCGTAGCCCCCAGCCGTGAAGCCGACCGCCCCCGGCCGGTAGTCATCAGTGGCAGTAAAAACAACTCTAGCATCGAGACATCTAAATGACGCTCCCCGACTCAGCTCTGAAATCCACTGTAAAAGAGAAGTACGGCCAGGCCGCGCTCCGCGTCAGCGAAGGCGCCACCGATGCAGCATGTTGCGGTTCGAGTGCCTGTTGTGGAGCAACGACCGAAGCGTGGGATCCAATCACGGCCGATCTCTACGACGAGAAGCAGAAAGCGGGCATCCCCGTAGAAGCGTTGCTCGCATCGCTGGGCTGCGGAAATCCAACCGCGCTTGCCGCACTAGAGGAGGGTGAGATCGTTCTCGACCTCGGATCCGGTGGCGGTATCGATGTGCTTCTCTCGGCCAAGCGCGTCGGCCCGACCGGAAAAGCTTACGGCCTCGACATGACTGACGAGATGCTCGCGCTCGCCAACGAGAACAAGCGCCGAGCAGGCGCGGAGAACGTTGAATTCCTGAAAGGAGAGATCGAGCAGATTCCGCTGCCCGATGCCTCGGTCGACGTAATCATCTCCAACTGCGTGATCAACCTCTCCGGTGACAAGCGTAGAGTTCTGAAAGAGGCTTTTCGAGTACTCAAGCCGGGCGGCAGATTCGCGGTGTCCGATGTCGTCGTGCGGGGTGATGTTCCGGCAGCGGTGAGGACGAATATGGAGCTTTGGATCGGCTGCGTCGCTGGGGCGCTGGAAGAGCGGGAGTTCCTGGATCTGCTGGAGGAAGTCGGATTCAAGAAAGCGTCAATTGAGCCGACCAGGATCTACAAAGCCGAGGATGCGACGGCCATTCTGGGTGGAAGCGGTCTCAATGCCAACGAATTCGCGTCGCAGATCGATGGAGCGTTCATGAGCGCATTCGTGCGCGCAACGAAGCCTGTCGCCGAATGCTGTGGCCCCGCTTCTTGCGGTCCTGATTGCTGCGGTGAAGACTGTCTCTGAGTTGAGATACGCACGCCTACAGCGACCGACCCGCGGAGATCATGATGCGAATCAGAAATGCGACGAGCGATGATTTAACAGCCGTCGAGAGTCTTCTCTCAGCGAGCGATCTGCCACTCGACGGAGTGAAGGACAACTTCTCGAACTTTGTGGTAGCAGAAGACGATGGCGAAATTGCTGGCGCGATTGGCCTTGAAGAATTCGGCGTCGTCGCTCTGCTTCGCTCGGCAGTCGTCTCGCCCGAGCATCGCGGGAGCGGAATCGGTCGCCGCCTGGTCGAACACCTGTTGGAGGGCGCCGAAGTAGCGGGGATCGAGGAGCTCTATCTCCTGACGACCACCGCCGATCAATATTTTCCTCGATTCGGCTTTACGCGCACTACACGATCAGCGGTTCCGGACGCGGTGAAAGCCTCCACGGAATTCCAGGGAGCGTGTCCCGACACGGCCGTGGTGATGACACGTCGCGTCGGCACAGGAGCTAGAGCCCGGGCATGAAGCGACTCGCGCTGATCTCCGACATTCACGCGAATCTTCCCGCGTTGCGGGCCGTACTCGCCGACATCGACGACCGAGCGAACGTGGACGCGATCTACCATCTCGGTGATCTCACCGGTTACGCGCCCTGGCCGAACGAGGTGGTGGATCTGCTCCGCGAGCGGGCGATCCCCGGAATTTCGGGCAATTACGATTCGACCGTCGCGACCGACTACAAGCACTGCGGATGCAGAGCCGACACTCCGCACGACGAAGAGCTATCTCATCTCTCATTCGAGTGGACCCGCTCGCACGTCACACCGGAGACGAAGAAATATCTGGGGAGTCTTCCATTCCGCCTTGACATTCGCCCGTTCGGCGGCCACGTGTCGGGCCCGACAATCACACTCGTGCACGGCAATCAGACCCTGAACACGGTCTACGTGACCGAGGACAGGTCGGATGCTTTTCTCGAGAAGATGGCAAAGGATCTCGGTTCACGGCCCGAGGACGTCATTTGCTTCGGGCACACCCATAAACCGTGGCAGCGGGTGGTCGAGGGAGTTCAGTTCGTCAACACAGGAAGCGTTGGCCGTCCCAAAGATGGCGATCCGCGCGCGTGCTACGTGACGCTGACGACCGAGGGATCAGCAACACGGGTCGAGTTCGTTCGCGTAGCCTACGACATCGACGAGGCAGCGCGTGCGATTCGTGAAAGCGAGCTTCCCTCTGAATTTGCGGACGTTCTCAGGTCGGGCGGGGCGACGGCGCACGCGGACAGATGAGAAAAACAACTGAAGACTACCTGCTTAGGGCTATCCGCGGGTCCGCTGATGGCTACGAGCTAGAATTCGAATGCATTTGAGAGACAGCTCGAGGCCAATAGCGGGTCGCCGAAAGCACCTGGCAGGTAGTCTTCAGTTGCAGTTCCAACTATGGGGTTTCTCGTTGGAGTCTTTTCGAGACTCCCTCAGCTTGCGCGAACACCCTCAGGAAATTCTCGCCAGCAAGCTTTCGCAAATCGTTGTCGGACCACCCGCGTCGAGCCAGCTCCGCGAACAGCGCGGGAAAGGTCGAGACATCCTCGAGCCCCTGTACCACTTCGGTTATGCCGTCGAAGTCGCTTCCGATCCCGACGTGATCGACGCCCGCGACTTTGCGCACGTACTCGATCTGATCGGCCACCTGTGAGAGAGTTGCGCGTGGCTCAGGATGCGCCGCCCGCCACTGTTTTATTTCCCGCGTGATTCCAGCCGTGTCGTTGCCATACTTCGCCTGTAGATCCTTCATCACCGGACGGGTGGACTGATCATAAAGCAGGACCGCCGGGGACACAAAACCCGTGACGAATGGAACCATCACGATTCCCCCGTTCGTCGTCACTCGGCGAAGGATCGAGTCCGGCACGTTGCGCGGAACATCGACGAGGGCACGCGCGCCCGAATGCGAGAAAATCACCGGCGCCTGACTCACATTGAGCGCCGAACTCATCGTTCCCGGAGAGACGTGCGACAGATCCACGAGCATGCCGAGCCTGTTCATCTCGCGCACAACGCTGTCGCCAAACGGAGTCAGCCCCTTGTGCTTCGCGGAGTCGAGAGCCGCGTCGGCCCAGTCGAGCGTCACATTGTGCGTGAGCGTCATGTAGCGGACGCCGAGGCCGTAGTACGCGCGCAAGGCGCCGAGTGAGTTCTCGATGGCGTGACCGCCCTCCAGTCCGAGGAGGGAACCGATCTTGCCCTGCCTGAAGTCTCGCCGGATGTCGTTGGCGCTGAGGGCGAGCGCGAGCCGGTCCGGGTATTTCGCTATGAATCTGCGCGCAATGTCGATCTGCTCGAGCTGAACCCTCGCGTACCCGGAGTCACGGTATTCGCCGGGCGTGTAAACGGACCAGAACTGCGCGCCGACCATGCCCTTCTTCAGACGGTCGAGATCCGTGTGCCCGGGTGTATGCTTGCGGAGATCGTAGGCATCGACGTTTCCCCGCGCTATTGAATCTTCGCGAATTCGCCAGGGCAAATCGTTGTGTCCATCTATGAGCGGAGTCTGGCTGAGAATCCGTTTTGCCCGAGCGAGGTACACGTCGCCGGCCGGCCGTTGCGTTGTTTGGGCGTGGAGTGGAACGAGGCCGCCGGCAAACACTAGAAGGCTGAGCCCATACATCAACGCCGGGCGCGTGCGCAGCCTATTTCGAAGAAGGAAGGTTGAGAACATGGCGCGTAAGCTAATGTTTCTGGCTCGTGGCCGCAGAACTCGACTTTACGGAATGAGCGAGGGTCCCGGCGGCGTATCCAGGAGCTCCACTGCCTCAATGCTGTCTGCTTCCCGCACTACCAGGCGGATCGGATGGAGCCATTGCAGCCACGGCATCATCCCGCCGGCGTCGTCGCGAATGAGATTGGAGTCGATCCCGTTGGCGTCGAGCACTGCCTGTGCGATATGCGCTTCGCCTTCATTGGCGAATGTTCTGATGACGGTGTTGAGCTCTGGCAGTTCTCTGTCCATCTTCCATCCTTGGCGTCGCGTGTTTACTGACCTGGAAATCTGCATCGATGGCGCGTCAACTGCATCTCTTTCGTGGCAACCCGTCCCAAAGATGGCATGCCGTCTGCCCGAATAGCTAAGATGATTCTCCCTCTGGGCGAACGTATGAAAGTGATTCCCCGACTCTCAGCCATAATCTGCCTTACCCTGTTGGCAGGCGGTCTTGGCTGCCGCAAGGATCCGAAGGCCAAGGATGTCGCCAGTGTCGGCCAGGATACGATGCTGATGCACGATCTCGCCGAGGCGAACAAGAACACGGCAGCGGCTTCCGCGGTGGACAACAGCCTCAACACCGTGAGAACAAGCAGCGGCGGGACCGCTCCCGTTAGCGCGCAGGCAGCTCAGAATCGGCCGGCAGATACAAAGGTCGTCCCGCGACCATCCCCAAACGGGAGTGAGATCTTAACGTCAGGCCCGAGAATACCGGTTCCGACAACGGCGAGTGACGCCCCGGCGCCAACTAACGTTTCAACCGATCTCTCGCCCGCGTCCGGCTCGCAGAGGTCACCTCGCGACTCGCAGAGGTCTCCTCGCGATCCGTGTGACTCGCCCTCGGCGGTCAATCAACGCTCCTGCCTGAGCCGCTCGATAGCTGCGAACGATGCCGATCTGAATAGGACCTACCAGGAACTGATAGCCCAGGCCGGGAAATCTGGTGGGTCCGAGCTTCAGGATCGATTCCAGCAATCCCAGCGGGACTGGATCAACCAGCGCGATAGTGATTGTACCGGACAGAACCCCAGCGAGAATGGAAAGTTGTGGGCGAAAGCGCGCGCACGCTGCCTGGCCGACTATTCCGCAAAGAGAACCACCGAGCTTCAGCGGAATCTCAACAATCTCAGAGGACAGTAGCGAACGGGCAGAGGGCAGGATCGGAAGCAGAGGACAGTAGCGGAAGGCCTGACGGGTCGTCAGGCCTTCCTATTTTCTGAACGCTAGCGGTTCGCGTTGTACTGCGTACCAGCGCTAGCCAGCGCCCGTCCCTGCAACAGTCCATCGATCTCGGCTGCCGCCACCGGCCGTGGCGAGATCCATCCATTTCCAATTGAGCGCGTTGGAACCGTGACGCTGGCGACACCCCCAGTCGGACTGATGTCGACAACTGCGGTTGCATCGGTCACGCCCTGCATTCCACTGTTGATGACCAGCACCCACCTGCCGACCGCTGGACGTTGCCAGCGAACTACGTACATCCCGGCCTGAGATCCGGGACGGATGTCCAGCGGCATGCTCTGGCGCTTTCCATTCACCACTCCTTCGGCCGTTCCCGTTACAGTCTTCGCCATCAGGTCGCCGTGATGGTAGGTGCGCACAGTCAGAAAAGCATCGCGCGAAGTGCGGTCGAACGGATTGGCGGGGTACTCGATCGCGATCCACGGTGGTCCGGCCAGCGCCGTGCTGAAGGCCGTGAGCGTAAGGGCGGTGACGAGCGCAAAGGAGCGAAGCAGTGTGCGTTTCATGGCAATCTCCTGAAGAAGTTTTGACGGTCGAAGTTTTGTTGCGTACTTCGAAATCGCCGGCGCTCCTACGATGCCGCTCCGCCCTTCAGAGTTTGAAATGGGTTCAGTTCGCTCTCCTCAAGGTCACTGGACCCTTGAAGGTTCGCACCGACACCTTTGCCCCGCCCCCACTCGTATCCATCGTCAGCTCCGCTCCGCGGCCGAACCGGCCGGGTATCGGACTGTTCTTCGAAACATTGTTGGTGATGCCTCCAGCGATTGTCACCACCGAAAATGAGGCGGCCGTCTTGTCCGGAATTGCTATATCGATGGTTCCGCTGTGTGTATCGAAATCGAACGCGCCGCTTCTGTCCAGCCGGCCCGAGAAGTTGATGTTTCCGGTCACAGTTTCGATCTTGGTGCGCTCGAAGACTCCGCCATCGACTTTCACTGCTCCGCTCACGGTCGAGAATGCCGCATCCGAGCTCGCGCCCTGGAAGACGATCGTTCCTGTGGCACTCTTGGCTCTGACCCAGGGCGGTGAGCCTGTGATGTGAATATCGCCGTCGATCGCTTCTGCATTCAGCTCGTGCGGATTCCCGGCGACATCGATCGTTCCGCTCACGACGTATAGATCGAGCCCGCCGTCGACCCCACTGACATCGATATTTGCGGTGGCGGTTTTCACCCACAGGCGAACTCGCGCCGGCACCCAGACCTCGAGTCGCGCGGGCTTGGGATCCCGATCGTTCACCGCTTCCACGAACATCTTGGCGCCGGTATAACCGCCGCCCATGTAGAAATTATCGCCGGCGCCGAGTGTGCCCCGCACCATGACGGTGTCCTTGTCCCACCCGTGCACGACGACGCTGCCGACCATGTTGACGATGCGGAGCGCGCCTTCCATTCCGAGCGGAATCTTGCGCTCGACCTTTTTCTGGGCGATGACCGGCGCCGAGGCAAACGCAATCGCGGCTGCACCTATGATGCAGGCGCGGCTCAGGGTGGCCCACCCTGGGGCACAATCGCGTGCTGCCCGCGGGTCAGCTTCCACGCGTCATCTCCGCCGTCCGGCGCATCAAATCCATCTTCTGTCGATACGTTCCCGATAGCATTTCGATCAGCATCTTGTTCGCCGGGTCGCGCGCGAGCGCACTTCGGGCTTCGAGAATCGCCTCGTCTATCGTGCGGAGACTCGCCTTCAGCTGTGCGACGGTTTCCGGGGCCAGCGATGCTTCCTGCTGATCCAGAAGATCCTGCAGAACGGCGACATTTCGCAAATAGTTGTTCTCCTCGATCGTGAAGGCGACGAACGTGGCCGGTGTAGATCCGTTCCCGGTATTGGTCGCAGTAGCGGGCGAGGAAACCGTGCCTCGGGAATTGAAGTAGAGCGCCGTTCCACCCGAGGACAGGACCGCGGCCAGAACCACTGCGGCCGTGAGCACATACGGCCGTCGCAAAAAGTTCTCTGATGTTCTATGGTCTGCGGCGACCGCCTCCTTATCACGCTCGATCGCAGAGCGGATGTTCAGCCAGGCCTCAGGAGGCGGATCAATGGATCTCGGTAGATCTGCCGCTCGCGCGAGGATTCCTTTCAGAGTGTCGACTTCCGCGCTGCAGATCTCGCACGCGGCGATATGATCAGCCACCGGGCCACGTGCGTCTTCCGTCAGCTCGCCAGTGACGTAATCGTCCAGCAGATGTCTGATGACTTCGTGTGTCATCTCTCCAACCTCTCTCTCAATAGCCTGCGCGCACGGTGCAGCTGCGCCTTGATGGTTCCGACGGAGACGCTCAGTTGTTCCGCGATCTCCTGGTGCTGGTATCCCTCGATGTCGTGCAACACGAACGCGAGTCTCGCTCCCTTTGGCAACGAGGCGATCGCGTCCTCCAGGTCCATCTTCAAGTCCACGGCGCTCGAGCGCGCTGCACCAGCCAGGCGGGACGTATCGTCCATCGGCAGCACTCTCGCGGTTCTCCTGTTATCGCTCCTCGCGTTCTCGAGCATCGTGTTGACGGCCAGGCGATGGAGCCACGAATAGAACGCGCAGTCTCCGCGGAATGTCGAGAGCCTCCGCCACGCTCGGACGAAAACATCTTGCATCAGCTCGGTCGCGTCGGAGCTGTCTCCAGCCTTGAGCCGCAGACAGAGCGCGTAGATCCTTCCAGCGTGCTCTCGATAGAGCTGCTCGAAGGCATCGACGTCCCCTGACTGCGCGCGCCGAATGAAGTCCAGCGCTGCAGCCTTCTCTTGACCGATCGTGGACGGGATAGGTCCGATAGTGTCCGATGCCACCGCGCTCGTCTTCATTTCGCCGAGGATAAGATGCCACTCGGGGCTCCGGGGTTGGAAACCCTGGAGCCCCGATTATTACGACTTAGGCTCTCCTACGTGCCCTCACCGGTGATTCGGTGCGTGTTGCGGCTACTCGATGTCGCCACCGAGGTCAAACTTGCCGCGGGTGAGGGCAATGATGCGGTTGAGACCTGCCTTTACTTCAGGGGGAAGATCGCGCCTCGCCATCAGGCGCTCTGCCTCCGTGCGAATCGATTCCTGCGCCTGCATGAAGTTTCCCTTTTTCAGTTTGCCGGAGTCGTCGTCTGCCATAAGTGTTGGGTGGGTGGTAAAGAGTATCGGTGTCAGGCCGACGTGAGCTGAGCAGGTCTGGCTGGGGGTAGCTGCGGAGTCGCGCGTCGCTCGCCAACCTGCTGGCGCCACATCGCGTAGTATAGGCCGGTTCTTTCCAGCAGATCCTCGTGCTGGCCAACCTCGACAATCTTGCCGCGCTCGAGGACGTAGATCCGATCGGCGTGCATCACTGTCGACAACCGGTGCGCGATGAGGATGGTGATCACCTCGCGTGAGGTGGCAACTTCCCGCATCGTGCGACTGATCTCTTCTTCGGTAAGCGAGTCCAGCGATGAGGTCGCTTCGTCGAACACCAGCAGATGCGGATTGCGGAGCAACGCGCGGGCGATCGAGAGCCGCTGCTTCTCACCGCCGGAAACCTTGACGCCGCCCTCGCCGATAAGCGTATCGAGACCCTTGTCGGCTCGAGCCAGGAGAGCGTTCGCCGCCGACTTGTGCAGGACGTCGAGGCACTCCTCATCGGTGGCGTGCGGGTTCACGAATTTCAGATTCTCGCGAATCGTTCCCGAGAAGAGCTGCGCGTCCTGAGTCACGAGACCTATGCGCTCGCGCAACCGGTCGAGATCGATCTCGGCGCTATCTACTCCATTGTATAGAATCTGCCCCTGTTTGGGCTGATATAGACCGACCAGCAGCTTTACCAGCGTCGTTTTGCCGGCGCCGGACGGACCCACGAACGCGATCGTCTCGCCGCGATTCACCTGGAACGAGATATCGGTGAGCGCCGGGGTGTTGGCGCTCTGGTGCATGAAGCCAACGTCCACGAATTCAAGCTTGCGGACATCACTGACCGAGACGGGTGACACGGGCTTTGGATCCTTGGGCGTCTCCAGAATCTTTCTGAAGTTGCCCAGCGACACTTCAGTCTCGCGATAGACGTTGATGATGTTCCCCAGCTCCTGCATCGGACCGAAGATGAAGAACGAATAGAACAGGAGCGAAAAGAACTGCCCGACCGTGATCTTCTGCGTGAAGATCAGGTAGAGCATCATGAACAGGATGCAGGTGCGTAGCAGGTTGACCGACGTGCCCTGGATGAAGCTCAGGCTCCGGATGTACTTCACCTTTTTCAGCTCGAGCCTGAGAATCTTTTCCGTCGTCGCGTTGAGCCGCACGACTTCCTGATCGGCGAGACCGAGACTCTTGACGAGCTCGATGTTGCGAAGCGACTCCGTGGTGGACCCCGCCAGCGCTGTTGTCTCTGCCACGATCACTTTCTGAATGGTCTTCACGCGCCCGCTCAGCGTCCAGCTCAGTATCCCGAGCAACGGGACCGTCGCCAGAAACGCGGGCACGATGATCCAGTTCACTGAAAACGCATAGAACATGACGAACACGACGCCGACCAGGGTCGTGAAGATGAGGTTGATCGAGAGGGAGATGAACTTTTCGACGTCGGAGCGCACCTTTTGGAGCTTGCCGAGCGTCTCGCCGCTGCGCTGATCCTCGAAGACAGAGTAGGGCAGCTCCAGGGAGTGTCTGATGCCATCCGAATACATCTCGGCGCCAACTCTCTGAACAATCACGTTGACGTAGTAGTCCTGGAAGTTCTTGGCGACGCGCGATACGAAGGCGACGCCCATCGCCATAAGCAACAGCGTTCCCGCGCCTTTGATGAACGTCGACGTCTTGTATTCGCGGAAGCGCGTCGCGTAATCGTCGATGACGTGCCGGAAGATCAGCGGGTCCAGGAGCGAGAAGACCTGGTTGGTTGCCGCCAGCACGAGCGCGAGAACAATTAGCCCGCGGTATTTTCGCAGGTAGGAGA
>DASWBG010000247.1:0-2276 GCA_036390715.1 Gemmatimonadaceae bacterium | reverse complement strand
GTAGCTGTTGATGTTCGGCGCCTCTACCGACTGCTGCACCGTCATTCCGAACTCAACGATGTTCAGAAAGAACTGCAACAGATTCTGATCCTGTGAATCTCCGCCCTGCACCGCAAACGCGAGGTAGGGCTTCCCGTCCTTCAGTGCGAGCGTTGGCGTCAATGTCACGCGCGGACGCTTGCCAGGCTCTATCACATTGAACAGGCCATCACTCGCGTCGGTGACGAAACTCTGCGCACGCTGGCTGAGACCGATTCCCGTATGTCCCGCGATCACGGCCGGCACCCAGCCTCCGCTCGGCGTCACACTCACAACCCAACCTTCTTCGTCGGCGGACTCAATCGAGGTAGTGCCCGCGTAGAAGGACTCTATGAACGCGGAGTCGGCCGATAGAGTAGCCTGGGTCAAATCGTGCGAGACGGAATCACGGGCCGGCGCGGGTACGGCGGGCAGGGCCCGGTCCTGCTGTCCACTCTTCGTCGAGTCGCGTAGGACAAAGGCGCCGATGTTCCAGCTCGCGAGCTGCGCCACGTATGGATTCTTCTCCGCCTGGAATGGATAAGGATCACCCGGCTTGATCGCCGGGTCGTTCCAGTTCCAGTCGATCTGCGCGTAGCGCGTTTTCGCGTAATTCTTCGACAACAATCCACGCACCGGCTCTTCGGGCGGGAAATACGGATCGCCGTAGTAGAAATCGCGGTCAGCGAATGCCAGGCTCATCGTCTGGTAAATGAGATGCAGGTATTTGGGAGAGTTGTAGCCCATGCTCTTCACATCGGCGTTCTCGAGAATGTTGAGTGCCTGGAGCATCGCCGGACCCTGCTGCCAGATCGGGAGCTTGTAGACTTCGATTCCCCTGTAGTTCACGTGCAGCGGCTCCTCGATGTGCACCTTCCAGTTGGCGAGATCCTGCATCGTGAACAATCCACCGTCTTCGCGCATGCCTCGCACGAGCTCCTGCGCGATGTCTCCTTTATAGAAGCGATCATACGCGGCGTAGATCGCCTCCTTGCGTGTCTTCCCAGCGCGGAGCGACTGCTGCTCCGTTTGCACGAGCTTGCGCCAGGTGGCGGCGAGATCCTTCTGCACGAATATCTCGCCCGGCTCCGGGGCTTCGCGCGCACCGCCAGGATGCGTGAGCATGATTGCCGGCGAGTACTTCCACTTCTTGATCCAGCTCTTGTAGTGCTCGATGGTATTGGTGAGCTGCGCTTCGATCGGATAGCCGTCGGCCATCTGTATCGCGGGCGCCAGCACTTCCGCTAACGACAGCTTTCCATACTCGGCCAGCATCGTCAGCAATCCGCCGACAGTCCCGGGCGTCACCGCGGCGAGGGGACCGTACTCGGGCGGAAATGCGTAGCCCTCCTTCCGATAGAACTCCTTTGTCGCTCCAGTGGGCGCGACGCCGAGGGCGTCGATGCCGATGACTTTGCCGGTGTGCGGATTGTAAATCAGCGCCTGCGTCTCACCGCCGCACGAGAGCGTGTCCCACATGGTGCATCCCGCGGCGAGCATCGCGGCGGCGGCATCGACTGCATTGCCGCCTTTGGCAAAGATCTGCGCGCCGGCGGTGGCTGAGAGCGGCTTACCAGTGATCGCGAGCCAGTGCCTCGCGTGGAGTGGAGGCTTCTCGGTGGGGCCGGTGCGTGGATCGGCGTATTGTCTGGCATCGCCGGATCTCGCTGGCCTTTGCGCCTGGACGGGATGCACGCTCAGCGAAACAGCGGCGATGAAGATCAGGAATCGAAGGCGGGATTGGACGGGCATACGATCTCGCATGACGGCCTGGCAACTACCGCCGGCCTGGCTACGGGAATAGGATATGACGAAACGCGCTCACTCAAATTGAGGTCGCATGAACAAGTACGTCAAACTCTGTACCGCGCTCGGATCGCATTGGTGCAAATGATCGTCGAGGGCGATCAGCTGCCAAAATTCTCACTGCAGGCGGATGATGGGAGCACCGTAACCCGGGATTCCCTCGCGGGGAAGAACGTCGTCCTCTACTTCTATCCCAAAGACGACACCACTGGCTGCACCAAGGAAGCCTGCGATTTTCGGGACGCGTTTCCGCGATTCGGCAAAACCGATGCGGTCGTGATTGGCGTGAGTCCGGACAGCCTCGAATCGCACCGCAAGTTCAAAGCGAAATACAATCTCCCGTTTCGACTCCTGTCAGACGAAGGTCACAAGCTCGCGGACACTTTCGGAGTGTGGAAGGAGAAATCCATGTACGGGCGCAAGTTCATGGGAATCGAGCGGACCACGGTGAT
>DASWBG010000246.1:0-2310 GCA_036390715.1 Gemmatimonadaceae bacterium | reverse complement strand
CGTTCGAGACATCGAATGCGCTGGTGAACCGTCTGCAGCAAAACATTGTGTGGGGCCAGCGCGGGAATTTCCTCGATATTCCCACTGATTGTCCGCAGCGCGACGAGCGACTCGGATGGACTGGTGACGCACAAGTCTTCTCGCGCACCGCGGCGTTCAACATGGACGTCTCCGGCTTTTTTGCGAAGTGGCTGGCTGATATTCCGGCCGATCAGCACTCCAATGGCGCAGTGCCCTGGGTAATTCCGGACGTCATCGGCCGCACCAATCCCAATCTCGCCGCGAGCGCGGGTTGGTCGGACGTGGCGGTCATCGTTCCGTGGAATGTGTACCAGGCTTATGGCGACACCGGTGTGCTCTCGAGGCAGTATGCCAGCATGCGCGCGTGGGTGGAATACGAGCGCGCACAGGCAGGCCCAAGTTTTCTCTGGACGAAAGGCTTTCACTTTGGTGATTGGCTCGCATTCCAGACGAATCGCGCTGACTATCCCGGCGCGACGACCGACAAGGACCTGATCGCGACCGCTTACTTCGCGCACTCAACGGATCTTCTCGCAAGAACGGCCGAAGTGCTGGGACGCGCCGAGGACGCGCGAGATTATCGGGCCTTGTTCGACAACATTCGTGCGGCGTTCCAGCGCGAGTACGTCACGTCGACGGCGCGGCTAACCTCGAATACACAAACCGCCTACGTGCTAGCCCTCGATTTCGATTTGCTTCCGGATGCGATGCGCGCCGGAGCAGCGCAGCGACTCTCTGAAGACGTGCGGCGGATGGGGCATCTCACTACGGGATTCCTCGGCACACCGTCGCTGACGCGTATGCTGAGCGAGAACGGTCACCTCGACGACGCGTACACACTGTTGCTCAACGACAAGTATCCGTCTTGGTTGTACGAGGTGAAGCAGGGCGCGACGACAATATGGGAACGGTGGGACGGTAAGAAGCCGGACAGCACGTTCGAGGAAGCGAGCATGAACTCGTTCAACCACTACGCGTACGGCGCTGTAGGCGACTGGATGTATCGGGTGGTGGCGGGGTTGAACAGCGATCCCGCGCAGCCAGGCTACAAGCACATCATCGTGCGACCGCAGCCTGGAGGCGGCTTCACGTACGCCGTGGGGACGCTGATGACGCCGTACGGCGAGGCAGCTTCGGGCTGGAAGATCGATGGAGATCGTCTGCGGGTAGCCGTGCGCGTTCCACCGAACGCTCACGCGACCGTTAATTTGCCCGGCGCGCAACTTCAGGATGTCCGTGAAGGCAGCTCGCCACTCGCTTCCACAGCCGGCGTTACGCGATCGACGCAGGTTGGCGACACTGTAGTAGTCGAGGTAGGCTCTGGCAATTACGAGTTCGCCTACTCAGCGCCAGCCCTGTCGGCGCGCGTGAAACGCACAGCGACCCGATAGTCGCGCGGGAGCCAGACATTGAACGAACAGTCAGCGCGGACGGCATTTAGCTCGGAGAGCGGCCGCACCTATCACCTGAATAAGCTGATAGGCAAAGGAGGATTCGGTGAAGTGTATCTTGCGACCCCGACACCTCAGGACGGACTGCCGTCACAGGTGTGCATCAAGATCACGGAACGCTTATCGGGCTGGCTGCGCGAGGCATACTTCGCGGAGCTTCTCTACCGGGAGCCGCGCGCGCTGCGCGTGTACGATCGGTTTGCCGAAGTCGAGAATGGGAGGGCGCGGTATTGCATCGCCTTGGAGTACGCGGTGCACGGCGACCTGAGCGTCTGGCTCGAGAAGCAGGGCGCGCAATCCGAGCGGTTCGTTCGCCGTGAGATCGCGGCAATTCTTCAGGCGCTCGATATCCTCCACCGCGGCCAGGCACTCCACCGCGATCTCACGCCGTTCAACGTTTTCGTCTGCGAGAACGAGCAGCTGAAGCTGGGCGACTTTGGCATCGCGATGCACCAACGCAGCCAGCGTGGCGTCACCGCGGACGCGTTCAACGTGTTCAATGTGCCGGCGGAAATCGCTTGGGGAAGAGTTCGCCGCTGGCAACAGCGCGACGACATCTACCAGGTCGGCCTCATCGCGGCAATGATACTGCGCGGTGACACCTCGAGCTCGATGAATAGCCGCGATGTGCGTCGTCTTCCGTGCAGCGATCATCTCAAGGAAGTCATCTACCGTTGCCTTGGCGCTCGGGGCAAGCGGTACGAAGCAGCAGGCGAGCTAATCAAAGCGCTACGGCATCGACCGAAGGAGCCTCACTTGGGCCGCGTCGTAAATCTCGAGGGAAAGCGGTTGTCCTTCACGGGTTTTCTGAGCCGGCCGCGGAGCGAGGCGATTGCTG
>DASWBG010000245.1:0-5320 GCA_036390715.1 Gemmatimonadaceae bacterium | reverse complement strand
CCAGCAGCGAGAGACGACTCAATGTCTCCGGATCGTTGGCTCCGACGTGCTCGACCAGCACCGCCTTCTCGGCCGCCATAAACCGCGCGAGAAGCGTTGCCATTACCGCGATCCCAAGCGAGCCGCCGAGCTGGCGCATGAGATTGAACATGCCCGTTCCCTGCGCCAGATCCTTCACCTTGAGGTCGGCCATCGTCGCGTTCGTCAAAGGAACGAAGATGAGACCGAGTCCCATTCCGCGAAGGATCAGCGGCCAGAACAGATCCTGTGAGCCGCTCGCGGACGTGAGGTGCGACAGCTTGAGCATCGACAGGAAGAATAGGAACGCCCCTGCTACGACTGTGTATCTGGCGTCCAATCGCATGGCGTTTCTACCCACCACAGCCATTGTCACTGCTGATGCGATCGCACCGGGCAGAATGATCTTTCCTGTCTGCCACGCCGTCATCTGGAGCAGCTGCTGCAGAAAAACGGGCAGAATGAAGACCGAGCCGTAGAGGGCGAACCCGAGCAGCAATCCCAGACTCACGCCGGCGGTCAACTGCCGGCTCTTGAGAATGCGGAAATTGATTACTGGCTCGTCGGTCGTCAGCTCATGCCAGATCAGAGCGATTCCGGCGAGAAGCGCCGTAATCCCCAGCATGGTGACGAGGCGCGAATCCCACCAGTCGTAGCGCTCGCCACGCTCGAGCATCCACTGCAGCGAGCCGACGCAAAGCGCCAGCAAGACTATTCCAAGGTAGTCGATCGTATCGGCCCGCTCCTGGTGCTCGGCGTCAGCTACATACGTGACCGTGAGGATTGCCGCGATGATGCCGAGCGGGACGTTGATGTAGAAGATCCACGGCCAGTTGTAGTTGTCCGTAATCCAGCCGCCGAGTGTGGGACCGAGCGTCGGGCCAACCATTACGCCTACGCCGAAGATCGCCATGCCCGTTCCAGCTTCCTCGGGCGGGAACGACTCGTACAGGGTGGCTTGAGCCGTGGAGAGTAGCGCTCCGCCGCCAATTCCCTGAATCACGCGCCAGAAAATGAGCGCGAGCAGCGAATGCGACGCGCCGCAGAAGAACGAGGCAATCGTGAAGAGAAGAATCGAGCCCGTGAAATAGCGCTTTCTGCCGAAAAAAGCTGACAGCCAACCCGACATCGGGATGACGATGACGTTGGCGATGATGTACGCGGTGGAAACCCATGCGATCTCGTCGAGCGTGGCGCCAAGGTTTCCCATCATGTGCGGGATGGCGACGTTGACGATCGAGGTGTCGATCAGCTCGAGCATCGCCGCCATCGTGACGGTGGCGGCGATGATGTATTTGTGCGCGTAGCGGTCTTCGGAGGATGAAGCCATCCCCGACGACCGAAGTACTGCCGTGCTCACCGGTTCGAAGTGTCTATGTGGACGTTCGCCGAGAGCCCTGGACGCAGGGGATGGTTACCCGCGCACGGTTTCGTGACGGCGATCCGCACGGGAACACGCTGGACCACCTTGGTGAAGTTCCCGGTCGCGTTGTCGGGCGGAAGGAGCGCGAACTTCGCTCCAGTCGCGCCGCTGATGCTCGCGACCTTTCCTTCGCCGACGCAGCCGCCGTAGGCGTCGATCTCGAACTCTACAGGCTGGCCCGGACGAATCGTGGCGAGCTGGGTCTCCTTGAAGTTCCCCGTGACCCAGACGCCGGTATCAGCGACGATGCTGAGCAGAGGCTGTCCCGGTGCGACGAGCTGTCCCACCTCGACCTGCTTTCTGGAAACCTCGCCTGAGGCCGGCGCGGTGATGTGGGTGTAATCGAGCTGCAGCTGAGCGTTCTCCGCCGCCGCGCGAGAAGCGAGCGAGCGCGCGTTGGCGACACGGACGCCGGCTTCCATGGTATTCACCGTTCCACCAGCTGCCGATGCCTGACGCTGGGCAGCGAGAAGGTTCGCGTGCGCGACATCGGCCATCGCCTGCGCGGCGTCCAGCTGCTGCTTGGAGATGATCTGCTTGGCAACGAGCTCTCTGGCGCGGGCAAGATCGGCATCAGCCTTGTTCGCGTTGGCCTGAGCGGCGCCAATCTGCGCGTCGAGGGCGGCACGCTGGCCGGTGGCGCTTTGAACCTGCGCCTCTGCCTGCCCGGAGAATCCGCCGCCCCCCGCTGTCGCCTCGGCAGCTGCGAGATCAGCCTGTGCCTGCTGGAGACGGACGCGATAGTCGGCGTCGTCGAGCTGCACCAGCAGCTGGCCGGCGTTCACGTGATCGTTCTCGTTCACGTTGACCGTCTTCACGTAGCCGCCAACCTTCGCCAGCACCGGTACGATGTGACCGTCGACCTGCGCGTTATCAGTGGATTGGTGCGTGCGGCCGTAACTCCATTTCTGGAACCCCCAGACGAGGAGGATCAGCGCGACGACACCAACGATGGGAAGAACGAACTTCTTCTTCGACGGTGTGTCGGGCTCGGACGCCCCGGTTCTGCCGTTGCGTGAAGCTGGAGTCGCGGGTGCTTCGGTATTGATTGCCGTTGCCATAACCTTTCCTGTATTCCTGATGTTCTAGTTGGAGTTGTGCAAATAGTTCCTGGTGATCACTTCAGTGTCGTAACGCTTCCCGTCGCGCGCGCGAGCGACACCCGCGCGAGCTGATACAACGTTTCGGCATCGTTAACGAGCGTGCGCGAACTGGTAAGGGCGAGCGACGCGTTCACCACGTCCGCGTTTCCGGCGACTCCGGCGTTGAAGCGGTCGCGCGCCTGCACCACTTCCTGCTCGGCGAGGCGAAGCCGCTCGGTGGCCGCGCCGAGCTGCTCGCGGGCACCGGAGAGGTCGATCAACGCGCCGCGCACGTCTGCCTGAGCCTGCTGCTCGAGATCGCGCCGGCGAATTTCCGCCGCCTTGACCACCGACTGCTGCTCCTGAACCCGCGCTTCCCGTTTGAATCCGTCGAAAATCGGGAGCGTGACCTGCAGTCCCCATGTGTAGGTGTTGAGCATCTTCGCGCCGTTCTTTCCGATCACGCCATCGTCAGCGACGAGCCCCAGCGAGGGAAGTCGCTCGGCCTTGATGGCGGAGAGACCCTGTTTCGCCGCGCGGATGCGCTCGTCTTCGGCGATGAGGTCCGGTCGATTGCGAATTGCCTGCGCGACGAGCGCCGCTTCGTCCGGAAGCGTCCCACTGTCGGTGGCAATCGAGAGAGAGTCCGCCAGCACGATGTCGGTTGCGAGGGGAAGCGCGAGGGCCCGCAGGAGATCGAGATGCGCGTGGTCACGCCCGTTGCGTGACGCGATAAGGGCGGCGCGTGTGTTCGCGAGCTGCGACTTGGCGCGCGTGACGTCGAGCCCGACACCGGTTCCAGCCTGCAGCTGCGACTGCGCGATGTTGAGCAACTCGGTGGCGAGGACGGTGTCGGCCTGACGCGCGCGTAGATCGGCGTCCGCGCGCATCGCCCTCACGTAGGCGTTGGTCGCGATGTTCGCCGCCTGCTCAGCAGTGGCGTCGGCGTCGGCGCTCGAGGAGCGTGCCTCGGCCTGAGCCGAGCGAACTCGTCCGAGCGCGCCGAAATCGAAGAGGTTCTGTCTCACCTGCCCGCGAAAGTCCAGCGTGTTGACGGGACCTTCGATCTGGCCCTGCGGATCGAACAGCGCCGGCTGGCCAGGTGTGGCAGGGAAATCGATGCCGAGCGTGGAGGTGTTGAAGGTGCGCCCGGCTTCCTGGACGTAGCTGCTTATGGTTGGGAGCAGATCCGACTTCCGCTGGCGCACGCGAGCTTCGGCTTCGTCAGCGCGAAGGCGAGCACCCCGGGAAATCGCGCTTTGGCGGGCGGCGAGTCGCGCGGCGTCGCCGAGTGTGAGGGGAATCACCGCTGGCGGCAGCAGGACAGGCGTTGGCGCGGTCATTGGCGTCTGCGCGAGCGCGAAAGACGATGCGGTTGCAATCGTTGCAGCGGCCGCGGACAGGCGCCTGATCATAGTGGGAAGAATCTTAGTCATTGGTGAATGGAATGAACGAAGCTGTGTCCGAGGGAGCGCCATCGGCTTGAGCAGAACACCCCGCATGCGGGGTGATCGCGTGGAGGTAGAACTGGGCCACCTCCTGGAAAACCTCCTCGTTCTTCTTGTCGCAGACGAGCGGTGCTCCGGTGTGCTCAACGCGCCAAATGCCGTTCATGATCGTGAGTGCGACCAGCATCCGGGCGGCGACCATTGGATCGATCTCACGGAACTCACCCGTGAGGACTCCCTGGCGAATGATCCCACTCATCAGCTTGAGGCCGCGGGCCACGACTTCATTGGCGTAGAACTCGGCGAGATCGGGGAATTGGTGGAGCTCGCCGAGCACAAGGCGGTGAATGGTCTTGAAGACCGGTGAGCGCACGTAATTCCAATGCCCGCGCATGGCGGCGTAGAGTTGTTCGGTGGGAGTACCACGACCGACCGTTTTCTCGCTGGACTCGATCGCGGCGACAGCGGTCTGCCGAATCATCTCGCGGAAGAGCTCTTCCTTGTTGGGGAAGTAGAGGTAGATGGTGCCTTTGGAGACCCCAGCGCGCTCTGCGATGTCCTGGAGGCGGGCGTTGGCGAGCCCGCATTCGCCGAAAACCTCGAGAGCGGCCTCGATGATCTGCTGGGGCCGGTGCTCTGGTTGTCTACGCCACTTTGGGTGGGCTGACTTTACTGACTTGGCTGGTTTGGTTCTGGGCATGGCTAAAACAGATAGTTACTGACCAGTCAGTAATATACTAGGGACGCCTCTTTACGTCAATTACTTTGTACCACGATCTTACTGGCGGGTTGCCTCCGCAGCTTCCTTGCCCCGGAAGTGCGCGTTCGTCAGCAGCACTATCGACGTCAGTAGCAGGAACAGCGTCACCGCGCCGAGGACCAGTCCGGTGAGCGCGGCACTCAGGTCGGTTTTCTTTTTGGTCGCCATCACTTCGCCTCCGGCGCGCTCGAAACTCTCGCCTTCGTTACGGTGTCGTTCTGGTTGATCTTGGGGACCACGTCGACCCCCTGGATAACCTTGCCAAAAACCGTGTGGACGCCGTTCAGGTGCTTGGTGTTCTGCTCGCTGAGCACGATGAAGAACTGGCTGCCGCCCGTGTTCTTTCCGGCATGCGCCATCGACAGTGCGCCAACTTCATGCTTGTGCGGGTTTCCACTCGTCTCGCAATCGATCTTGTAGCCAGGACCTCCAGTTCCCACGGGACCCTTCGCGTGCTCGCCGCCCTTCGAGTAGGGGTCGCCGCCCTGCACCATGAAATCCTTGATCACTCGGTGGAATTTCGTCCCATCGTAGAAGCCCGAATTGGCGAGCTTCTCGAAATTGGCGACGGTTTTCGGAGCTTCCTTCT
>DASWBG010000244.1:0-4242 GCA_036390715.1 Gemmatimonadaceae bacterium | reverse complement strand
GCATCGCCCACGGCAATTATCCGCACCTTGTCCATTTGCAGATATCGCCGCGCAACATCGAGTGCGTCGCGCGACGTTAACGCTTCAAACCGAGCGGGAAGCTTCGAGAAATAGTCGAGTCCGAGCCCGTAGACGTATACGTCGGAGTAGTAGTATGCCGCGCGGCCGCTCGTCTCGAAATTTCCCGGCAAGGATCGGATGTAAGAACCCTTCGCCAACGTCAGCTCCTCAGGCGGCAACGGCGTCGAGCGAATCCGGTTCAGCTCTTTCATGATCTCTGATACGGACGCCCCCGTGACATCAGCCCGAAAGCCGCCACCCACAGCAAACGGTCCGCCCGCACGGCGATAATCGAAGTACGACCCCGCGCCGTAGGTGTAGCCGTGGGCTTCTCGAAGGTTCAGGTTGATGCGACTCGAGAACATTCCTCCCAATGCAGTGTTCATCAACTCCAGAGCATCGTAGTCGGGCGTCGACCGAGGTGGGCCGATTAGACCGACACGCAACTGGGTTTGCGGCGCGTCGGGAAGATTTGCTATCACGATCTTCGCAGTGGTCGTCGTGGCCGTACCGAGGCGAGTGACCACCGGCACGCCGCGAGGCCACGAGCCAAATTCCCGATCTGCCAAATTCCTTAGCTCGGTGGGGTCGATTTTTCCCACGACGACCAGCGCCGCGTTGTTGGGGACGAACGCGTTCCTCCAGAAGCCGACCAGATCGGCACGCGTAGTTGCTTTGATAGAAGCTTCGGTGCCGATTGGAGCGTACCCGTATGGGTGACGCGGTCCGTAGAGAGCCATTCCCAAAACTTGCTGCGCTACGGGCCACGGATCCTGGTGAGCCTGCGCCAGGTTACCGAGTCTGGTCGCTCTCAAGCGCGTGACTTCTTCATCGCTGAAGGCAGGATGTAGAGCGACGTCGGCGAGCAAATGGAGGGCAGCTGGAAAGTTCTTCGTCAGCGAACGGACACTCACGCCCGACTGATCCATCGTCGATCCGGTCTGAAGCGTGGCGCCAAGTCGCGCCGCCTCGTCGGCGATATTGGTTGCACTGAGGGTCGTGGTACCCTTGTCGAGCATTGCTACCGCGAAATCGCCGACGCCGGGCTTATCGATCGGGCTCGCGTCTTCGCCCGTGCGCACTACCAGGTTGGCGGCGACGACTGGCAGGCCTGGCCGCTCGTCATAGATCACCTTCATGCCGTTGGCGAGCGTGAACGACTCCGGGACCGGAATCTTGAATGGCCGCGGAGCACCTCTCGGTGGTGGCGATTCCCGCCACGCCGCCAGCGCATTGATGGATTCGTTCGCCGATTCGACGGTGGGGTGAGTGTTCGGCACTTCGACGCCGAGGTCGCGCTTGCCGGGCACGCCGTAGACGACGACGCGCTTGTCATTGGTCAGTTGTTGCTGCGCGAACGCCATAATGCTCGCCGGGGTTGCGTCGCGGAACCGCTGGACGTCGCGCTCGAGATAATCCGGGCTACCGAGGTAGTGATTGTACTGATTCAGACGATCCGCGACACCGCCGAAACCGTTGAGGCGCTCCAGACCGCGAATGAGATTCGTTTCTATTGTATTGCGGGCGCGCTCCAATTCGGTCGCCGTTGGACCTTCCGTTCGAAAGCGAGCGAGCTCGGCGTTGGTCGCGTTCTCGAGCTCCGCTGCCGTATGACCCGGCTTGGCCGTCGCGTAGAGCTCGAAGATCGAACCGAGCAGCTCGGACTGAAGTTGGATGGTGACGTCCTGGGCGATCTGCTTGTCGTAGACGAGAGACTTGTACAACCGGCTCGACTTGTCGCCTGCCAGTATTTGCGCCGTGAGTCCAGCTTCCGCATCGCCTGGTTTGTAGATCGGAGGGGTGAGCCATGCAATGTAGACGCGGGGCAGCTCGACCTGGTCTGAAACGGTGAGCCGCCGTTCCGACGTGATTGGTGGCGTCGTGGCAGTGATTTTGGGAACGGCTGGTCCACGAACCAGTGGCCCAAAGTATTTCTCGACCAGCTGCTTGGCGTTGGCAGGATCAAAATCTCCAACGATTGCCAGGCTGGCGTTGTTGGGAGTGTAGTATTGCTTGAAGAAGCGCCGTACATCCTCGAGCTTTGCCGCCTGGATGTCGGCATGCGACCCGATCACGTACGGGTAATAGGGGTGTGTTGCGGGGAAGAGGTTGTGGAACAGCGCCTCTTCGACCATTCCGTACGGAACGTTCTCGGTGCTTTGTCTGCGCTCGTTCCGAACAACGTCCTGCTGGGTCGAAAGATTCTTCTGATCCAGCTTGTCGATCAGATATCCCATGCGGTCCGACTCGAGCCAGAGTGCGAGCGCGAGCTGGTCAGCGGGAACGGTCTCGAAGTAGTTGGTGCGGTCGAAATCCGTCGTGCCGTTGTATTCGCTGGAACCAGCGCCTTCGAGATAACGGAAATGCTCGTTGGCCTTCACGTCTCTCGACCCCTGGAACATCATGTGCTCGAACAGGTGGGCGAAGCCGGTGCGGCCCGCCTCCTCGTTCGCCGGGCCCACGTGGTACCAGAGATTCACAGCTACAAGCGGAAGTCGGTGATCCTCGGACAGGATGACTTCCAACCCGTTCGCCAGCTGATACTTGTCGAACGCAATGTGTGGGATGTCCTGGGCCTGGATGAGCGGCGGCGCCAGGGAGAGCGCGCACGCAATCGCAGGGAGTAAGGCCTTTCTCACTGATCCTCCCGTCTGAGGGTGTTCGGGGGGTTCGGGTTTTGCCCCTAGGATAGCTACTAACTGACGAACTGCAAACTTACGACTACCGGCCGAGGGCTTTCGGCGGGTCGGCCCTGGGCTACGTGCGAGCCGTTCCTCGGCGCCGATTATGTATAAGGGGCGGGGGAATGGCACCTCTGGGCGGCGTTTTCCTTATGCTTCTTCGTGTCCGATTTCAAGAAGCGTCACGTCTGCCAGAAGGCGCCGTCGCCGTGACAGATCGGACGCCCCCTGCGCCAGTTCGCGCGCACATACGAGCCGGCCCGAAGCCGACGGCCGACCAGCCATCAGCCCCCGGCCGGTAGTCATCAGTTGCAGTTGCAGTTCCTCGGCCGATAGTCGTCGGTTTGCAGCTGCAGTCGCAGTTATTCACGGGTTGCGTTGTTCTCAAGTGAGTCGTGTAGCAAGTACCTGAGCGCGACCGCACCAGATGCTCGGCGGCAGCCCCTGCCCCCTCCGCTCCGGCGCTTCTGGTGACGCCTGACCACCCGGCATCGCTACCCTGACGAAACGACCCGAAGGAAAGGCCCACAAAACCCCGCCTTTCTCCAACGTGCGGCTGCGGACCTGGTTTTTCTTGCTGGCGTTGCCTCTACTCGGTAGCCTGATCGTGCTGCTCGGCGGGGCGGTGTGGGCAACGCGCGAGCGGGTTCAGAAGTTGGAGCACTTGCAGCGCGATGGGAACTCGATTGCCGGGCTGGAGCGCCTTATTGTCGCGCTTGCCGGCGAAAGCCGCGAAATCGCCGCTTCGCTCCTCCCCATCGCCGCCACCGGAGACGCGGAAGCGCGGGAGACACAAACACAGCTCGCCGCCGCGCGCGTCTTTACGGACAGCGCTTTCGTCAACAGCATGGCGAGCCTCGCGGAGAATCGCTCGGAGACGGTGGTTGACACGAGCGCGATCGACCCCAAGGCGCTTCGGGCACTGATCGACAGCCTGCGTGCCGCCGAGAACGTCGCGCAGAAATTGTCGCGAGCGAAGAGATATCTCGAGGCCAATGATGTTCGTCTCGAGATCGAGCGCATCAACGAGGCGTTGATCGCGGGCCAGCTTATGGCCCGATTCAACGCCGAACAGACCGACCTGGAGCAAATCGCCAATTCGCTGGGGGCGTATGAGATGATTAACCGCGTCACGCTCGGCTCAGCGCGCGTCCTGGTCGACAGCCTGAAGGGCGCCTTGGCGCAGCTCGGAAGCGAGATGAGACTCACGCGCGCCTTTCAGCTGCTCCTGACCCGTCTCGACAATCGTGTGTCGGGGATTTCAGAAGGCGATGGCAGTCATCACACGGACTTGACGGTAGCGGTACGCGCCGCTCTGGACAGTCTGATCGTCGGGTCCCGTGGCGATTCTCGTCAGCTTGATCTGCTCGCCTTCCGGCCAAGGATGGAGCGTGCATTGCTGCTCTCCGACTCCGTCGAGTCATTGCTTCTCGCCAATCATCGCGCTGCTGCTGCCGCCGTTCTCAGCGACCCCCTGGATACGTTCATCGACGGAACGGTC
>DASWBG010000243.1:0-7761 GCA_036390715.1 Gemmatimonadaceae bacterium | reverse complement strand
GCCGAAATCAGCGGCGTGAGCGCGGTCGACTCGATGCTCATGAGGAACTGGAGCGTCAGCGGCAGCACGACGAAGTAGCTGAGCGCGACGCCGGCTAGAAAGAGGGCCACCATCGAAATGAGGATGGGGATCACGACTCTTTTCTCGTGCGCGTAGAGCGCCGGCGCCAGAAAACCCCAGATCTGCCCGACAATCACCGGCGACGCGAGGATGATCCCCAGCGCCAGCGACGCGTTGAGCAGGATGTGAAAGGACGTGCCCGGGTGCGTATAAATGAGCTTCTGCCCGTGGAGCAGCGGCAGAATCGGACGTTCCAGCAACCGGATGATGTCGAGCCGGGAGAGAAGCACAAATGCGATCACGACCCCGATCACAACCGCGCCAGCGATCCAGAAGAGCCGTCTGCGCAGCTCCTCCAAATGATCCAGGAACGGCATCTCTTGGCCAGGAGCTTCGCTCATCCCACGGCCTCGTGCTACTTGATCGACTGCAGGCGCTCGTCGGCGAGGGCGGCCTCGTCAGAGCGCGGGAAGCGCTTGATGATCTCCTGGAAAAGGCGCTTGGCGTCAGCGGTCTTCTTCGACGCCTGCATCTGCAGGGCGCGCTTGTACATCGCTGTCGGCACACGCGGCGAGTTCGGATACTTGGCGATCAGCTTTGCGTATTCCGCGTCCGCTGCATCGGTGTTCCTCTCGGCCGCGTAAGCCTGCGCCGTCCCGAACATTGCCTCCGGAACAAGATCGGACTTCGGATACTTTGCGATCAGCTCGCTGAACGCAGCTCGTGCTGCGACGTTCCCACCCTTGAGCAGCTGGTCTCGCCCTGCCTGCAGCAGCTGGCCGGGGCCCGGCCCACCACCCACCGGCGCGCTCGAGCTGCTGCTGTCCGTCCTCGGGGCCACATCGGGCTGATTTGGCTGACTCGTCTTCTCCTCGACCGCCGCGCGCATATCGCGCAGCTGCCGCTCGCTCTGTCCGCTCAGGTCCTGGAGCTGCGAGATGTCTTCCTTCATCGCCGCGAGATCAGCCTCGTTGGCCGTGCGCAGCGCGCTTACTCTCTTGCTCAGAGCGTTGATAGAGTCGCTAAGCGATCGGACCGTGCGACTCATGTCGACCAGGTAGGCGCGTTGAACGGAATCCGCGGCGTTCGAGCCGGCGCGGGCTCCGATGAGCTGCATTTGCAGGTTATCCATGTCGGACTTCGTGGCGAAGAAGCAGCCGGAGAGTGCAAATGGAAGAATGCAGAATAAGAATGGAGACTTTTTTGTCATTGTGAGTATGTCCCTACTTCCGGATTGGCGAGGACCGGCGACCATGCCGCCAATCTCGCTCCTCTGCTGTGGGTGAGCTGGCGCGCACGGCCAGTCTCGGTGTCGAGAATCCACAACTGCTTGTCGCCGCTCCGCGACGAAGTGAAGACGATATGCCGCCCATCAGGCGCCCAGGACGGATCCTCGTTCTCGCCTTCGCTCGTGAGCTGCTTCGGAACTCGATCGCGCAAATCGATCATGAAGATCTGGAAAACGCCATTCTGCTGCTCGTACGCGATCGCGCGGCCGTCTGGTGACCAGTCCGGGCTTGCTCGATAGCTGCGCACTCCTGGAGTGTAGGGCGTGAGCAGCTGAACATTGGACCCGTCCGCATCCATAATATACACCTGCGGCGAGCCCGACTTACCGGAGATGAACGCGATCTGGTGGCCGTCCGGGCTGTAGGACGGCGACGTGTTGTCCGTGCCTCTGCCGATCGTGATCTTCTTGGGCGGCGCTGAATCGCGACCGGTGAGAACCAGATCTGTGCCGTTCCCCGTGCCTTGCGCGTAGAGGATAGCATTCCCGCCCGGCTGGTAGATCGGCGTGATGTTGAGGCCAGCGCGAATCTGGCTCACTCTGCGCGTCCGACCCGTGCGAACGTCGAGCTCCTGCACCTGGGTGCCGGCGTTGCCAAGAACGGTGAAGACGACCGAGCCGCCATTCGGCGACCACGCCGGAGACAGCGCACCGCGACCAGTCGTGATTGCGCGTGTCTCGGCGCCATCGCTGTCGACAATTTTCAGCTCGCCGTTGTTCACGTATGCGATCCGCGTCTGCGCGATGCCGCGCTTGCCGAACACCCACTGTTCAATCATGTCCGATACGCCGTGCAGGGCGAAACGCCAATCGCGATCGCGCCGGTCGAAGAGAAAATGCTCAGATTGAAGCAGCTGTCCTCTGGCAACGTCGTACGCTGCCACGTGAAGCCCCTGCGTGGTAGGCGTCATTCGTATGAGAAGCGCGGCCCCAAATTTGGCGACGAGCGGAAAGTTGATCTTTTCGCCCGGTGGCGGCTCAAGGCCGCTGAGCGTTCCCGCATCAAGCGCGATCACGTTCATGCGATCGCTGTAATCCAGATCGCGCTGCACGATGATCCGCAGTGAATCGTCCCCGTAATCGTCCTGCACCGGAAGAACGATTACGCCGGGCTTGGTGCCCGCGGTATAGCTGAGACCCAGCCGCACGCCCGGAATAGTGGTCGTGTCCTGCGCGCGCGCGATCGTCGCGCCCGCTGAGGCGCAGACGACGACGAGAGAGACGCACCACGCTTTCATGCTCACTTCAGAAATTCCGGATCGAAGCTGAATACAACAGGGAGAACGTCGTCCGGAAATCCGGTCGGAAGCGGACCGAAGGCGTGCGCGGTTGAGGCCGCCTCCACCGCGCCCTGTGCTTCCAGGTCGAAGGAGAAATTGCCCGAGCGTCGAATGAACGAGAGGTCCGATACGGAGCCATCGCGATGGATTAGGAACCTTACTTCCGCCTTGAGACGCGCAGCTGGATTCCGTGGTTTGAAGTTGATTGCGATCTGGCGAACAATGTTGTTGAGATACCCTGGGAACGGAAACTCGATCCCGTCGCTGCGAACCGTAGCCACGTCGGTTCCCTTTCCCCCCGTCGGTCCGCCCCCTGCTTTTGGAGCCTCTGTTTTCGCCTGCGGCTTGACCTTGCTTTCTGTTGGAGCGCTCGGTTTGGCCGAGGGCGCAACTTTTCCTTCCGTCGGCGTGGCTCGCGCGGGTGTCTTGGGCGCAGGCCGGGCCTTGGGAATCGGCATTTCCTTTACGGTTGACTGCGTGGCGGTAGGCTGCGTAACAGGTGTTTTCGCATGGTCTTGCGCGGTCTTCACCTCGCCGATCGCTCTCTCGCCCGGTGGGGCGGCCACGATATTCACGCGATACATGGGCGGCAGCGCGACTGGCTTGCGCTCTTTCAACGTGTTGAAGAGAAGCGTCGCGACCGCCGCGTGGAGCAGGGCCGAGAGTGTGAACGGGGCGACGAGTCGCGATCCACTCTCCCGGCGAGGCATTATTTCGCCTCTGGTGGCTCGGCCACCAATCCTATGTCCCCGACTCCGCTCGCTCGCATTATCGCGAGTACTTTCACAACCGAGCCGTACGGAACGCGATCGTCAGCCCGCAGGTACACGCCGCCGCTTCCCCGCCGCTGCGCCAGAGCTTTGAAGCTCGCCGAAAACTGATTTAGCGTTAGACGCGCGTCGTCGACGAAGATCGCGCCCGTGCGATCGACCGTAACCGTGAGGCCGCTCTTCGACTCGAGGGGACGGGACTGCGCCTTCGGAAGCGTGATATCAACCCCACCCTGCATCATCGGAGCGGTGATCATGAAAATGATCATGAGCAGCATCATCACATCAATCAGGCTCACGACGTTGATCTCGGCGTTGAGCACGAGTCGGTCGCGACCACGTCGGCGGCGCGCCATCAGATCATCCCCTCTCTGACCATCAGCGCGATCAGCTCGGACCCGAAGCTCTCCAGCTGGCCCTCGATCTTATTGAGGCGGGCCGCGAAGATGTTGTACGCGAACACGGCCGGGATCGCGACACTGAGCGCCGCAGCGGTCGCTATGAGCGCCTCGGCCACGCCTGGAGCGACCGCGCCAATGTTTCCGGATCCTTTGGCGGCGATCCCTACGAACGCGTCAATGACGCCCAGTACGGTTCCCAGCAGCCCGATCAGCGGGCTCACTGATCCGATCGTCGCCAACGATGGAACCCACCGGCCGAGCCGATCGCGCTCCGTTGTCGTCTCGGCGTCGAGCACGAGCTGGAGCGCTTCGACCTGCGCGCCACTGAATCGCGCGGCACGTTCCGACGTCTCGCGAAGCGCCGGCGTCGTCTCCTCGATGAAGCGCATCGCGCGCTCCATGATCGTCGCCGGCGGTCCCCCGGCGCTGCGCGCCATTTGAGCGGCGCGCGCGACAGTGTGCGCGCCCGCGTACTCGCGCCCAAATGCGTAGGTGATTCGCGCTGCTTTTCTCAGCTCGTACCACTTGGAGAAGATGATTCCCCAGCTGATGAGCGAGAGCACCACGAGAATCGCCAGCACGAATTTCGTCGCGCCGGTCGAGTTGGTCACCAGCTCCATTGGTGAGCTCGGTATCGCCTGCGTGGCCTGCAGAAAAAAGAGATTTCTCAAACAGTGACTCCGTTTGCTCTGGCAGCAAACCAGGCGTAGGTCTTCGCCAGGCCTTCGGCGAGATCAACCTCTGGTACCCAGCCCAGTACATCGCGTGCCTTCTTGACATCAACGAAGGATTCCTGCTGCTCTCCAGGACGCCGCGGCGCGAATTCAAGCGGCACGACAGTGCGTGCCGTTGCCTGCAACAGCTTGGCTATCTCGAGAACACTCGTGCCCTCACCGGTCCCGATATTGAACGCACGAGCATCGAGTCGTCCCTTCTCGGGTAGCGGCTTGGTTGCAGCAAGCCAGACAGCGCGCGCGACATCGCCGACATAGACATAGTCTCGAGTCTGGAGACCATCCCCGAAAATAGTGAGCGGGCGTTTGTCGAGGATCCGCCCGCAGAAAATCGCAACCACGCCTGCCTCTCCATGCGGATCTTGTCGCGGACCGTAGACGTTTCCGAAGCGCACCGCGATCGAATCCATGTTGTGAACACGTCCGTAGTACGCCAGGTAGTATTCGATGCTCAATTTCGATATCGCGTAGGGCGACTCAGGATCTTTCGCAAACGTCTCGACGTTTGGAGGCGTGTTGAAATCACCGTACAACACGCCGCCCGTCGACGTAAAGATCACCCGGGTTTTTGCATCACTATCTCTCAGGGCTTCCATGAGAGTAAGCGTGCCGAGAATGTTGATGGTTGCATCCACAACCGGATCAGCCACACTCTTTCGAACGTCCATCTGGCTCGCCAGGTGCGCGATGACGTCGAAATCTCCGTCACGAACCAGCTTCGCGAACTCTTTCGAGTTCACACCGATCTCATGAAACCGCGCCTTGGCCGGAACGTTTTCCCGTTTTCCGGTGGAGAGGTCGTCGACTACGGTCACGCCAAATCCCTTGGCAAGAAAGAGATCGGCCACGTGTGAGCCGATGAAGCCCGCTCCGCCCGTCACGAGGACGTTAGGCAATGTCGGTCGAATCTCCCTTCTCCGTATCGGAGTGGGGTTTGTCTTCCAGCGCGAACAGGTAGCGCGCCGCGTCGACAACCCCCAGGCCACGCCCATTGGCAGCAGCCGCTTTCAGTCGCACACTCGGTTCGTGCAGAAACTTGTTCATCAGTGATCTCGAGAATTGCTCGATGGCATCGGCCTGTTCCGGCGTCAGCGGTCCCAGACGCCGAAGTGCGGCGGCGAGCTCCACAGTCCGCAACCTGTCCATCTCATCCCGAAACTCCCGCACGACCGGTACCGCCGCCAGCCCCGCCACCCAATCCCAGTACTTCTGAACCTCATCCGCCAGTATCTGGCGCGCGGCGGGTACGTCCTCCGCTCGTTGCTCGAGGTTGGCCTCGGCGGCCGCACGCAGATCGTCGAGATCATACAGGAAGACATTGTCGATCTCTCCGACGGCCGTTTCGACATCGCGTGGCAACGCGATGTCGAGTATGCAGAGAGGACGGTCACCGCGCGCTTCGATGGAATCGCGAACGCGAGCCACCGTGACCACAGGGACCGGCGACGCAGTCGAGCAAATCAGCACGTCCACGTCGCGCAACGACTCCCAGCACTCGTCGTAATGCATCGCGGTGGCACCGTGACGCTCGGCCAGAGTCTGGGCGCGCTCGTGGGTGCGATTTGCGACGATCGCGACGCGCACTCCTTCGTTCATGAGACACTCGAGCGCGATCTCCGCGACGTCGCCGGCGCCGAGTATCATTGCTCGTCTGCCGCCGAGTCCACCGAAGATCTTCTTCGCGAGCTGGACAGCCGCCGAACTGACTGACGCGGCGCCTCTCCCAATGCCCGTTTCCTCTCTGGCGCGCGAAGCCGCCTGCAGCGCGCTCTGGAACATTCGGTTGAGGATCGGTCCCGATTCGCCGCGGCACTGTTCCCAGGCATCCTTGACCTGACCCTGAATCTGCGCCTCGCCCAGTATCATCGAGTCCAGGCCAGCAGCAACGCCGAAGAGATGCAACGTCGCCTCGCGATCGCGGTGCACGTATATGAATTGCGCCACGTCACGGCCGAGCCGGCTGGAAAGAAGCGAAGAGAAATCTGACAATGCGTCACCCGACTCTTCCACCGCGTAAATCTCAGTGCGATTGCAGGTGGAGAGAATGACACCCTCGCGGATCAGCCTCTCATCGCGAAGATGGGCCAGCTCGCGCACAGCGTCCTGGGGCCGGAAGGCGAGCTTCTCGCGCACCTCGATGGGCGCCGTTACGTGGCTGATGCCGGCGACTATCAACGCCAAGAATCCACCTTCTCTGCGAACGACCCGTCCTCGACCGAATTGCAGAAATCATCGTCGATCAGCTCGGGCGCCGCCGCGCTCCAGCGGTCGTCTCCGCGGGCGATGAGCCGCGACCGAAGCCCGCGAAGTGCGGACACAGCGCGCTCGTAGCGTCCGTCGAACCGCTCCGCGATGGCATCGCGTATTCTTGCCGCGGCGCCCGGTACACCGCCCGATGAGACGGCGATGGTCACATCGCCCGAACGGTGCAGCGCCATCGTGTGAAAGTTTCCTTCATCCGGATGATCCGTGATGTTGACGAGCTTCTCGCGTGAGTTTGCGTCGAGCGCGATCCGCGCGTTCACTTCACGCGAGTTGGTGGCAGCGACGACGAGCACGGCGTGGTCCAGGTGGTCCTTGTGGTATGCATCGCGGACAACGGTGATCCGGTGCTGGCGTTCCGCTTCTTCCAGCTCAGCGGTCACCACGGGCGAGACGACACGCACTTGAGCTCCAGCCTCGGCGAGTGCGAGTGCCTTGCGCGTTCCAACCGCGCCGCCGCCGACGACTACCGCTGTGATGCGCTCGCCGTGGAGGGAGATGGGGAAATCACTCATGAATCTCTCGCGCAGGGGCCGAATAGGAAAAGACCAATCGCCGAGAAGTTGCCAGTCATCAGAGGAACTGCCCCCGGTTGAGCGACGCCATTCTGAATACGACGTAGAGCGCGACGACGCTGGCAAAGGTCACTGCCGACATCAATGCCGCGCGACGTGCCTGCCACCCGCGCAGCATCCGTCCAAGCGCCAGTGCGCTCACGCCAACCCATGCCCCCAAGCCCCAGATGATTTGCGGCAACACAAGCGCGCGATACTCGAAGGAGTACGCGGCGGCAAGCGCGAGGCCGAGCGTGAGTCCGAGAAAGCCGGCGATGGATGCGAGGTGATTGACGCGATCGAGCGTGTCGAGCGGCGGGAAGAATCTGAAGATCGCGCCGAATCTCGCGGACTTGAGCTCGCGTCTCGCGACGAGGTACATCGTTCCAGCTGAGGCGGCGGTGGCGTAAGC
>DASWBG010000242.1:0-4659 GCA_036390715.1 Gemmatimonadaceae bacterium | reverse complement strand
ATCATTCAGGTAAGCGATCGGATAACCGTTCGCCTTGGTGAAACAGCGCTTGGCAAAGGGCAGCATCGTATCCACATCACGCAGAAACCCGTACACGGCCGCCTTGGTGCACGTCAACTGAACCGCCTCGACGCCGTTGGGATACATGGCGATTGTCGGACTCACTCCGGCTTGCCGTAGCATGGCTAGCGCGGTCGGACGATCGCCGCGCAATGCGGCGAGCCACGCCAGAACTTCGTACTGCGTGCGCCTCACGAACGTAGACTGATTCGGATCGTCCGCCATCCGCTTCTCCAGGCGCCAGGCGGAATCTGCAAGCGGCCAGGCACGGAAGAGGTCTCCAGTCGCCATGAACAATTCGGCCTTCTCCGCGTAGAAGTTCACGCTATCGAGCGCGGACCCGGGCGCGAACGACGCCAGAGAGCCGGTGGCCAGCTCATTCTGGAGCCCTGAGTCACCGTTCCGCAGGAGTTCTCCGTCAGTCGCACCGAGTCTCCCACCGCGGGCTCGCAGCTCTCGTACTGCTCGTCCGACACCGGTCCTGTCACCGAGTTTTTCGGCGAGGGTTGCAGCATTGAAGATCGGGCCAAGAGCCGCTGGATCGAGCGCTCGCGCCCGCGTCACCAGATCCGCCGCTTCGCTGTACCGCCGGAGTGCCAGCGCGGTATTGAAGCAGGTCGCAAGCACCGATTTGGATGCCGGCGCTAGCGGAAGGATGCGCTGAACGGACTCCCACGCGGCGGCGGAGTCACCGACAAATACGAGCGCGCGTTGTTCATAAGACAGGAGCTCGATGCTGGATGGGTTCGCCCGCACCGCACGCCTGAGGATGGCGAGAGCTTCGGCGGGGCGGTTGAATCCTCGAAATGCCAACGTTGCGACGGCGTTCACCTGGGTTGGATCTATTTGCAGAGCGCGCTGGGCGAGGACGGAGGCCGAGTCGAGGAGCTTCCTCCCTCCCGAATAGGACATCGCCGCCAGAGTCTGACCAGCAAGCCCCAGTGCATCCGCGTAATCCGGGTCTCGCTCGTACGCGCTCTCGAAGTAACGCAACGCCTTCTCATATTCCCAATAAGACGACGTCGTATTCTCCTCACTGATGCGCTTGCCGCGTATCACGGCGGCGAAAGCTCCCGTATCGCTCGTCGCGCGTCGAGCCATTGTCGTGCGCTCTCGAGCGACCATCACGACATCCAGTGCCTCGGCTACTCTCGTCGCAACGTTTGCCTGAATGGTGAAAGGATCAGCAGGCGACACGATCTCCGGCTCACCCGCCCAGCGCGTCGTGCCATCAGACACCCGTATGAGTGTCGGGCTCACCCGCACTCGCGGCTGACCGTCAGCTCCCTTTGCCCAGCGCACGGTTGCCCCCAACACATAGTCAGCGCCGAGTGACTTCCCTGCCTGCTGCGCACTCGTTCCCGGAGACGCCGCGAGTGACAAAACGCTTTTCCGATCGATGACGCTCAGTCCCGTCAGGCGTGCGAGCTTTCCGGAAACTGCGTCGCGGAGTCCGTCGGCGAAGCTCGAATCGGCGCCCGGCCCTTCGGTCTCGAAAGGGAGCACTGCGATCAGAGGTGGTCTGGTCGATGCGGCTCGCGCCCGCCAGACCGCTCCTCCACCAACCAGGATCAGCAGGATAATGAGCGCTGCGATGAGCGCCCCCCGCCTGCGGCGCCAATCGCCATCGATGCGCGGGAACATCCCAGTCGATGGATCATCGAGCGCCGCGAGAAGCTCGGTTCCCGTGGCAGGCCGCGTCGCGGCAGTCTTCGACAGGCAGCGCATCACCAGATCCGCTATGGATCGTGGAACCCTCGAGTTGGTAGCCGTTATCGGAGGAGGAGTATCCGACATCTGCGCCGTGAGTATCGCTTGCGGCGTTCTGTGTTCGGCGAAGGGGTGTTTTCCCGAGATCAACTCGTAGGCGACGACGCCCCACGCGTAGATGTCCGCTCGTTGGTCTGTCGCCGGATCGCCGGCTGCCTGCTCGGGTGACATGTACATCGGAGTTCCGACATTGTCGCCCGGCTGAGTTATCAACCCCCCACCCCCTCCCGCTCCCCCTCCCCCTCCCCCTCCGCCTCCCCCCGGGGGCGTTGCCGTCCTCGCCGCCTGAACTGCCTTCGCGATTCCGAAATCCGTGACGACCGCCGTGCCCTCGCTGAGGAGAATGTTCTCGGGCTTGATGTCGCGGTGTACGATGCCCTGCCCGTGCGCGTAGGCGAGCGCGCGGGCGACATCGTGCAGTATCGACAGGCTCTCCTCGAGCGGAACAGGACCTTTCAAGATGCGCGCGCGCAGTGATTCCCCGCGCACGAACGGCATCGTGAAGTATGGGAGCCTGCCCACCGTCTGACCGGCGGTGAGCACCGGCACGATGTGTGGCTCCTGGAGCGCTGCGGCGAGCTTGATCTCCCGGGCGAATCGCGCCGCCGAGAAATTGTAGGTGAGCTCCGGCGGCAGGACCTTTACGACGACGTCCCGGCCAAGGGTTTCGTCGCGAGCGACGAAGATGCGGGCCATTCCACCGGCGCGCAGCTCCCTCTTCATCGTATAGTTGCTGCCGAACGTGTCCTGGAGCTGATCGAAGAGATCGTTCAAGGGTTCCTCGGCGCGGGCATCTAATGTACGGCTGGAACCGCAAACTGACGAACTGCAAACTTACGACTACCGGCCGGGGGCTTTCGGCGGGTCGGCCCTGGGCTACGTGCGGGCTGGTTCTCGACGCCGAATATGGGCAGGGGGTGGGGGAAAGTGATGGCATCGCTACGCCACGCATTGGTGATTCTCCTCTGTGTCCGATTTCAAGAAGCTCCACGTCTGGCAGGAGGCGCACGCGCTCTCGCTCTGTGTCGATCGAGTTTGTAAGAAGATTCACGGCGCCCGCTACGCTTCGCTGCGAAGTCAGCTTTTTCGCGCCGCGACGTCGATTCCCGCGAACATCGCCGAGGGAAGAAGGCAGGAGAGTGAGAAGGAGTTCGCGCGGTTTCTACGGTACGCCCTCAACTCCAGCTCAGAACTGGAGTACCATCTCATACTGGCCCACGACATTAAGGCGATTTCAGAGAAGGACTTCCGCTCGCTAGTCACCCAGACAATCCGAGTGCGAAAGATGCTTTACGCCCTTCTGAAGGTCCTCGCCGGCACAGATCGGACACCCCCAGCGCCAATTCGCGCGCACAAACCAGCCCGCCCGGAGCCCACGGCCGACCCGCCGACGGCCCCCGGCCGGTAGTCGTCAGTTTGCCGTTGCAGTTTGCAGTTTGCAGTTCCCCGCCCTTCCTGCTATACAATAGGGAAATTGAAGGAGGGCAGGCCCGTGGCGAATTCCATTAACCACATCAGGACGATCGCTCTCGTCGGGCAGGCGGGCAGCGGCAAGACCACACTGGCCGAGGCGTTGCTCGCGAAAGCGGGAGCGGTGCACACAGCCGGCAGCGTGGAGCGAGGCACTACCGTCTGTGACTACTCACCGGGCGAAAAGCAGCTTCGACACTCACTAAAGCTTGCGGTCGCGAGCTTCGAAGCGAAGAACGGAGACGAGCCAACCCGCGTCCACCTCCTCGACACGCCGGGCTACCCGGACTTCCTCGGCCACGCGCTTCCCGCGCTCGCTGGGGTCGAGACCGCGGCGATCGTCATCAACGCGCAGAACGGGATCGAGATGATGACCGGTCGCTTCATGCAGTACGCGCAGAAGCGCGGACTCGACCGCCTGATCATCGTCAACAAGATCGACGCCCCGAACGTCGATTGCGAGCATTTGCTCGAGCGCATCCAGCAGGTGTTTGGCAAGGAATGCCTCCCTCTGAATCTTCCAGCGGGCAATTGTGGCAAGGTCTCCGACACCTTCTTCGCACCATCCGGCGAGTCCGACTTCTCGTCGGTGGAGGACGCGCACCGCCGGCTTGTCGAGCAGGTGGTCGAGGTCGATGAGAAGCTGATGGAGACCTACCTCGAAAAGGGCGAAGTCACGCCCGAAGAACTACACGAGCCCCTCGAGCAAGCGCTGCGCGAGGGGCATTTGATTCCCGTGGTCTTCACCTCCGCCAGGACCGGCGCCGGCATCGCCGAGCTACTCGAAGTCATCGTCAAGCTGCTGGCGAATCCGACCGAGGGGAATCCGCCCGTCTACGTGAGTACACCGACGGGGAGCGATGGCGAGATCAAGGAACTCACAGCGATTCCCGATCCCGACAAGCACGTCCTCGCGCATGTCTTCAAGATCGAGACGGATCCGTATATCGGCCGCCTCGCGGTATTCCGCGTTCATCAGGGGCGATTGACCCCGAACATGCAGCTCTACGTCGGCGACGGCCGCAAGCCCATCAAGCCTGCGCACCTCTACATGCTACGCGGAAAAACTCAGACGGAAGTGCAGGAGGCCATTCCGGGAGACATCTGCGCCATCGCCAGGATCGAGGAGATCCAGTTCGACAACATCCTGCACGACTCGCCTGTGGACGCTCACCTGCACGCGCGGCCGCTCGAGCTACCGACCTCTGTCTTCGGCCTCGCTGTGATGCCGAAGAAGCGCCAGGACGAGCAGAAGGTGTCCGACGTTCTGCACAAGATCGCGGCCGAGGATCCGTGCTTCCGCATCGAGCACAACTCGCAGACGAACGAGACCGTGATGCGGGGCCTGGGAGAGATGCA
>DASWBG010000241.1:0-5622 GCA_036390715.1 Gemmatimonadaceae bacterium | reverse complement strand
CGCGGGTTCGCCCAGGTCGGATCGACGACGGACATATTGATGGGTCGAGTCGCAGGCCTCGACAGTCAGGCCGTCGCCGGAGCGCGAGTGGAAGCCACGTCGGCCGAGACGGGCATCACCCGCACAAAGACAACTGGCGCGGATGGCCGCTACACGATCGTGTTCCCGGATGGCGGCGGAGCCTACCGCCTCACAGTGCGAGCGATCGGAATGGCGCCCGTCATACGCGACATCCAACGGCAGGGCGACGAAGACCGGCTCATTACGGACTTCACCATGGGACGCACCGCCACACAGCTCGCGACCGTGCAGGTCCGCGCCACGCGGCGCGGTGATCCCACCCAGCGTCCGGAACCCGGCAACACTGAGCGCAGTCTCAGTCCCAATCTCATCAATCGACTGCCGATCGATGCGGGCGATCTGACTGCGCTGGCGGCGCTCGCACCCGGAGTAATTCAGGTGCCGGGCACCGATACCACCAAGGCGTCTTTCAACGTGGCCGGCCAACCGTCCAATCAGAACAGCATCACGTTGGACGGACTCAGCTTTGGCGCTGGGAGCGTC
Source organism: Gemmatimonadaceae bacterium (assembly GCA_036390715.1). Classification (GTDB taxonomy): domain Bacteria; phylum Gemmatimonadota; class Gemmatimonadetes; order Gemmatimonadales; family Gemmatimonadaceae; genus UBA4720. Next base: position 5,058 of record DASWBG010000241.1, on the reverse strand, counting down.
CCAGCGGAGGCGGTTCGCAACACGCGCGTCATAACGAATACGTATGATGTCGCGCGTGGGCAGTTCACGGGTGGACAGGTCGCTTCGACGACGAAGGGCGGCACCAACAACGTCCAGGGCGCGTTCAGTTATTCGCTGCGCGATCCGAGTCTCGAGTTCGTCGACGATACCAATCCTGCGTTCGGTCAAAAGTACACGCAGAACCAGGTCAACTTCGGGGCTGGCGGACCGATCATAAAGGACAAGCTCTTCACCTTCGGCGCGCTCACCTTCTCGCGTCGTACCGATCCGCTGCTCGATTTGCTGGCGGCTGATCCACTGACGCTCGAGCGGCTTGGCACGAATCCAGACTCGGTGAACAGGTTCCTGAATCTCGTCCAGGGCTTCGGGCTTCCGCTCACGTCGCCGCTCGCGCCTGATGAGCGTCTCAACGACAATACGTCTGCCCTCGTGCGGGTCGACTACAACCTCGCGGAAGATCATTCCCTGATGCTCCGGGGAGACTGGCGCGGCAACACTCAGCTCGGCTCTCGTCTGAATGCGCTGGCACTTCCGCACTCGGGTGGTGATCTCAAGGGTTCGGGCGGCGGTGGCATGATGACGCTCACGTCTCACGTCGGGATGTTCATCAACGAGCTCCGCGGATACAAGTCAGTCGACAACCGGAATACCTCGGGCTATTTGTCGACGCCCGATGGAAGAGTGGTGGTGGCGTCGGTCCTCGACGACGGGACGAGCGCGATCTCCACCCTTCAGTTTGGAGGGAATCCATCGTTGCCGCAGGAAACCAGATCGAGCCTGCTCGAGGTGAGTGACGAGATCTCACGACTCACGACCGCTGGCGGCCACCGGTTCAAGCTCGGCGGACTCCTCAACGAGCAAAGGAGCTCCGTCGGATTCGTCCCCAATCGATTCGGCACCTTCACCTTTAATTCGCTCGCCGATTTTGCCGCGGGACAGCCAACACAATTCACGCGCACACTCTTCGCGCGCGACCAGCAGTCAGCTACCAACAATTTCGGCTCATACCTGGGTGATTCGTGGCGCGTTAGCCCGCAGATGCAAGTGACTTATGGTGTTCGCGCGGAAGGCTCGCGCTATCCCGACAAACCGGTCTACAATCCCGAGGTCGATGCGACGTTCGGACGGCGCACGGACGACCTCCCCTCGGAATTCCACGTCAGCCCGCGCGCAGGATTCACAGTCTTTGTCGGGGAATCGCAGTTTGGGCCGCCACCACTCACGCTGCGCGGAGGCTTTGGCGAATTTCGCGGTACTGCCCCCGCCCAGCTATTTGCGTCGGCGCTCAACGCCACGGGTCTCACCAACGGACAGTCATTGCTCACCTGCATTGGCGCCGCGGCTCCGACCCCTGATTGGGCCTCATACCTCGCCGATCCTTCCACGATTCCCACGTCGTGCAATGGAGGCACCCCGAATTTTGCCAACCAGCGCCGCAACGTGACGGTTTTCGATCCTGACTTCCAGGCCCCGCGGGCCTGGCGCGCGTCGCTTGGATTGAATCGCCGCTTCTGGGACCGTTACTCCTTCTCGATCGACGCTGGTTACGCGCGCGGGGTGGCGCAAACTGGATCAACCGACATCAACCTCGACACGGTTCCGAAGTTCACCCTCGCAAACGAAGCCAATCGGCCGGTGTACGCTCCGCCAATCGCGATCTCGCCAAGCAGTGGTGCCGTGTCAGTGCTCGGGTCCCGTTTGCATCCTCAATTTGGAGTCGTGAGCCAGATCCAGTCGAATCTCCAATCCGACACCAAGCAGATCACATTCGGGCTCAATGGAATCACCAGCAAAGGAATGCTCTTCAATGCATCGTACACGCTGACGAGCTCCTTCGATCAGTCGCAGGGTTTCGCACAAGGCGCCGTGCAGGGTTTTGGCGGCAGCGCCGGATCGACGGCCGGCAATCCGAATCTCGCGGAGTGGGGGCGCAACGATAACTCGCGCCGTCATGCACTTCTCGCGACGATCACGTATCCGATCAAGCCTATAATCGAGCTGACTGCAATCGCGCGCGCCACCTCGGGCAGCACCTTCGCTCCAATGGTGGGCGGCGACATCAACGGCGACGGTCGCAACAACGATCGCGCATTCATCTTCGATCCGGTAGTTGCCGCTCAAGCCGGCGATACCGCGGTCGCGAACGGAATGACTCGTCTCCTCGCCAATACATCGTCGCGTGCGCGCGATTGTCTCCTCAGTCAGATGGGGAGGGTCGCGGCGCGCAGTAGCTGCTCTACTCCATGGTCGCCCGCCCTCGATCTCCAGGCCAACATCAGGCCCGCGTCGTTCGGCCTCGATCGCAGGCTCACTATCTCGGTGATTGCGCTCAACACGCTAACGGGACTCGATCAGCTTTTGCACGGCAGCAACAACCTGCACGGCTGGGGACAGCCATCGTTTCCCGACCGCACACTTCTTTATGTGCGCGGATTCGATCCAACGACCAATACCTATCAGTATCAGGTCAACGAGCACTTTGGCGCCACCAATGGAACGCGGAACGCATTTCGTGTCCCGTTCCAGATTGCGATTCAGGGGCGACTTACTCTCGGGACGGATCCCGCACGCCAGCAGTTCAACAACGTAATCGGCCGCGGGGCGGGAGGTCGGCTCAATCCGGACGCGCTCAAAGCGCGCATGACGCGTCTCGTGCCGAACGCATTCCTCGACATCATCGCCATCAACGACTCGGCCAAGCTCGAGCTCACACCTGACCAGACCGCGAAGCTTCAAACCGGTGGTGATGCCTTCAAGGTGAAATCGGATTCGCTGATTGACAAAGTCGCGATCATCCTTGGCGACACGACGACGAAGAATCCGGACCCGATGACCGTTTTCACCAAGATCCAGCCATTGATCACCGAGGCAAGAAAGCTGGCAACACAAGGGATCAACGATGCGAAGGCGATTCTGACGCCTGCGCAATGGGCCAAGGTTCCGGAAAGCGTCAAGTCGCCGGGATTGCGGCGAGATGGTCAAGGCCCCAGGGGCGAGAGGGGCGGTCCTGGCAACTAGCGTGCACGGCAGGTGCGTGGGTATTCTCCCTCGTCACTCAACCTCCACGCTCCGGGAAAATGAAAGGCTTTTTTCGCCGCATCGGCTGCCTCATTCTCATCCTCGTCATCATCGCCGGCGTTTGGTATTGGTACGCCGTCGAGAACTCCCCCACCGGCAGTAACGCGTCGGCGCCCGGAACGGCAACTTCCGCAAACCCGGGCTGGCAACCGCTGACGGCGGCCGATGCAGAGCGCGGAAGGGTCGCCGTGCAATCCCTCGGGCGACAATCGGGTCCGGTCTTCGCGAATTTGAGTCCCAGCGAGGCCGCCTCGTACATCTTTCTGGTGCTGGCGAAGCAACTGCCGCCCTCGGCCAAGAACGCCGAAGCTGAGATCGTGGGCGACCGGCTCTTCGTTCGCTCGGAGGTCGAGCTCAAGGATTTCGGCGGCTCCAAGAACCTCGGCCCACTCGGAATGCTGCTGGGTGATCGCGATAGCGTTCGACTCGGAGGCACGATCAACGTGCTCAAGCCTGGATTGGGGGAATTCCTCGTCCAGGAGGTGAAGCTCGGACGACTCGATGTGCCAACGTCCCTGATTCCGCGACTCGTAAGCCAAATGAAGCGCGGCAAGCAGGTCGAAGGTATCTCCAGGAACGGGCTACCGATGGTAATGCCGGCTTACATTTCGGATGTGCGCATCGCCAACGGCAAGATCACCCTCTACAAGAGCGTCCGGTGAGTCGCAGGATTCTCGTCATCGATGATGAGCAGGGAATCCGCGCGGCGTTGGGACAACTCCTCGAGTATGAGGGGTACGAGGTGCACACGGTCGCGAACGCGACGGACGGGATAGCCGAGTACCAGAAGTGGCGCCCGCAACTCGTTTTTCTCGACGTGAAAATGGCCGGGATGGATGGGATGGAGGCCCTCAAAAAGCTCCGCGAGCTGGATCCTGCGGCCGTTGTCGTAATGATCAGCGGCCACGCCACGATTCGCACTGCCGTCGAAGCGACGCAGGCGGGCGCCTACGAGATCCTTGAAAAGCCGCTCGACACCGACCGCATCCTGGTGATGCTCCGAAACGCGCTGTCGCATCTCGATCTTCAGGAAGAGAACGCCCGATTGAAGCAATCGATCGACGCTCCGTTCGAGATCGTCGGCAAGACGCCGGTGATGCGGGCCTTGATGGAAAAAATAGAGAAGGTTGCGGCGACACCCGCCCGCGTTCTCATCACCGGTGACAACGGAACGGGCAAAGAGCTCGTGGCGCGCGCCCTTCATCGAATGTCTCCGCGCGCGACCAAGCCATTTGTCGAGGTGAATTGCGCCGCGATTCCCGGTGAGCTGATCGAGAGCGAGCTCTTCGGCCACATGAAAGGGTCATTTACGGGCGCAATCTCGGATCGCGCGGGCAAGTTCGAGCAGGCGAACAAGGGAACGCTCTTTCTCGACGAGATCGGTGATATGAGCCTGGCAGCGCAGGCGAAAGTACTGCGTGTGCTGCAGGATAACGTCATCACCCGCATCGGCGGCGCCAAGCCTATCTCGGTTGACGTCAGGGTGATCGCTGCGACGAACAAGACGCTCGAGAACGAGATCGCGGCTGGAAAATTCCGCGAGGATCTGTACTACCGGCTCAATGTCGTTCCGATTCACGTTCCGCCAATTCGAGAGCGGCGCGAGGATATTCCGACGCTGGCGCAGTACTTCGCCGCGACACTGTCGGCGCGGGAAGGAATTCCGCCACGGACTTTCACTGAGGATGCGCTGGAGAGATTGAGCTCACTCGATTGGCCCGGCAACGTGCGCGAGCTGCGGAACACTGTGGAGCGTCTGTTGATCCTTGCCCCCGACTCCCAGATATCGGCGCGCGACATCGACCGGCTGGCTGGCCAGCGCGCGCTCGACGACGCGGGACTCGCCACACTCACCCAGTGCCGCACCTTCGAGGAGTTCAAGGACGCGGCCGAGCGGGCGTTTCTCCTCAACAAGCTGCGTGAGTTTGATTGGAACGTATCCGAGACCGCACGCGCGGT
>DASWBG010000240.1:0-2857 GCA_036390715.1 Gemmatimonadaceae bacterium | reverse complement strand
CGAGGCGGGATGGGGCGGTGTCGTCACGAAGACCATCGGGCTCCACCCGGTAGTTAACGTCTACGGCGCGAAGGCGAAGTTCATGCGCACCACTCCCGACGACGCAAACGTATCCATGAAAAAACGGCCTGGCGCTGCATTGCATTCTTCGTGGAACTGGGAGCTCATCTCCGACAAGACGTTGGAGTGGTGGGCGCCGCGGATCCGCCGCATCAAGGAGGCGTTCCCGAACAAGGTACTGATCGCCTCGATCATGGCGGGATCCGGCAACGACAAGGAGCTGAAGCACTGGCAGGAACTGGCGGAAACTGCACAGGGAGAGGGCGCGGATGGACTCGAGCTCAACTTCTCGTGTCCGCACATGGACCGCCGGGACATGGGGTCAAATATTGGAAAGGATCAGGGACTCTGTTCCGTCGTGACCGAAGCGGTGAAGGAGGTCGCCAAGGTGCCGGTGTGGTGCAAGCTCACACCCGCGACGGCGGACATCGTCGTCGAGGCGGCTGCGTGCTTCCGCGGCGGAGCAGATGCGATCGTTTCGTCGAACACATTCCCGTCCATTCCGTTGATCGACCCCGAAACGCTCGAGTTCGAGATCAACGTCGACGGACTCGTCTCGAGCGGCGGCCTCGGCGGACCAGCGATTCTCCCGCTCGCGCTGGCGAAGATGGCGCAGCTCACGAAAGCATTTCCAGATCGGAGCTTCTCGGGAATTGGAGGAATCTCCGATTTCAGTCAGGCCGCGTCTTACTTCCTGTTGGGTTGCGGAACCGTTCAGGTGTGTACGGCCGCAATGCTCGATCAGGCGGTAGGTCCGAACATCATCAAGCGACTGCTCTCGGGGCTCGACAAGTTCATCGAGGAGCACGCCAAGGACGGCTGGAAGAGCGTCGAGGATTTCCGCGGCATTCGTCGAGACAGAATCGTGCTTCAATCTGAGATTCGTCGACCAGATTCATCGGAATACTTTTCCGGCTACGAGACGGTGGAAGGCTACGCCGCGCCGCAGCCCGAAGCCGCGGTGCGAGCGTAGCTCATGACCATCGCGTCTACTTCGCCACCGCGCGAGAAAGCAACCACCAGCAAGGGAGCGACTGGCGCCCGCGCGCCACTCAAAATGCCGCCGTCGGACCACGTTCCAAAGCCATACACGGGCCCATCGCGTGCGGAGCTTCTCGCGATGCGAAAGAAATACACGAACCCGGCGATCTTTACGCTCTACGGCGAGCCGCTCCTGATTGTCGAGGGCCACATGCAGTGGCTGTTCGACGAAACCGGCAAACGCTACCTCGACATGTTCGCCGGGATCGTGACCGTGTCGTGCGGACACTGCCATCCCAAGATCGTCGCCGCGATCGAGAAGCAGGCGGAGACACTTCAGCATGCGACCACGATCTATCTGCATCCAAACTTTCCGCTGCTGGCAAAGAAGCTCGCGTCGAAGATGCCGAAGGGGCTCGACGTCACCTATTTCGTGAACGATGGCAGTGAGGCGAATGATCTCGCCGTCACGATGGCGCGGCTCTTCACTGGCAACACGGATGTCATCGCGCTCCGAAACGGTTACCATGGCGGATCTCCCAGCTCGATGGGGCTAACGTCGCACAGCACCTGGAAGTTCCCGGTGCCGGGAGCGATCGGAATCCACCATACCGTTTCTCCCGACCCCTACCGTAGCCAGTTCTCCGGCACACCCGAGGAGATCGCGTCCAGGAGCGCCGAAGATATACGTGAACTCATCCGCTACTCGACGCCCGGCAAGATTGCGGCATTCATCGCCGAGCCGATTCAGGGAGTCGGTGGCGCGACGCATGGGGCTCGAAACTATCTGAGCGAGGCGTACAAGATCACTCGCGATCACGGCGGCCTCTGCATCGCCGACGAAGTTCAGACCGGTTTCGGACGCACCGGCGACCACTACTGGGGATTCGAGAACTTCGACGTCATTCCTGATTTTGTCACAATGGCAAAGGGTATCGGCAACGGCGTGCCGCTCGGCGCGGTCACGACGCGGATGGAGATCGCGCAGGCGCTCACTCAGCGCATCCACTTCAATACGTTCGGTGGAAATCCGGTCTGCATGGCTGCCGGGCTCGCCGTGATCGACGTGATCGACGAGGACGGCTTGCAGGAGAATTCACGAGTGGTCGGCAAGCGGCTCAAGGATGGCTTCAAGCAACTGGCGAAGCATCAGCAGCTGATCGGAGATGTCCGCGGTATGGGCCTCATGCTTGGTGTCGAGCTGGTGCGAGACCGAAAGACGAAAGAGCCAGCAAAAAAGGAAACGCTGGCGGTGCTCGAGGCGGCAAGAGAGATGGGCGTTCTCATTGGAAAGGGCGGCATCGATGGAAACGTGCTCCGCATCAAGCCACCGATGTGCATCACGGCCGACGATGCGGACTTCACCTTGGACGTGCTCGATCGAGCGCTGACGGCCGTTGCCAAGTAAAAAGCGTTCGGTACCTAAGAGGTCCGCAAACCGCAAGACGGCATCGCAAAGCAGGAATGCCTCACGAAGCAGCAAGGCCCCACCAAGTGAAAAGGCCTCAATAGCCCGTCTCTCGGCGCAGAATCGGGGCAGGGCATCGGTGGCATTCGACCTGATCGTCAAAGGCGGCAACGTCGTCACGCCTGCCGGCACGTTTACGGGCGATATCGGAATAACGGGCGAGAAGATCACCGCTTTGGGCGTGAGCCTCGAAGGTGACAAATCCACGAAGGTGATCGACGCCACTGGCCACCATGTAATTCCGGGCGTGCTCGATGTTCACGTCCACCTAGAGCTGCCGTTCATGGGAGCAGTCTCGGCCGATGATTACCGGACGGGGACGAGAGCCGGCGCGCGCGGCGGCGTCAC
>DASWBG010000239.1:0-8172 GCA_036390715.1 Gemmatimonadaceae bacterium | reverse complement strand
AGCGGCGACGCTAGCTGCGTTCATCGGAGCTGGAGGTCTGGGTGAGCCCATCGTGGCTGGTCTCGCTCTCGCGGACACGCGGATGATTCTTTCCGGCGCACTTCCGGCCGCGGCACTCGCCCTCGCTGTGGACGGCGTCCTCGCGGTTGTCGAATTACTCGTGGCTCCAGCTCACCGGCGGAAACGATTGTGGCGAATGCGAACGGAAGATACTGAGGCAATAACTATGTCGCCTCAAGTCGCGTCGACGACTCGGCAATGAGTCGAAACGCCGACGATCTAGTCCTGCGCTAGCAGCCCGCGACAGGCCGCCGTAGCCGAGTCGACGAATTCGCGGACCTGCCGTTCCTGGCCAGAGGCACCGCCAAACCGGGATCCAGGGAGAACGGCTCCAACCCATTCATTGGTGTGCCAGGTGCCGTTTCCCCACAACGGGCGAGATTGGGCGCGCGACGCGGATGGTTGCGGAGTCATGTTGACGTAAAAGTATGGCTCGTCGTAATACTCATCCCCTGGCTCCATCCCGATTCCAATGCTGCGATTCGACCCAACCTTGATGAGCGTTGCGATATCGAAATGACGAGGCCAACACCTGACCTCGCTTGCTGCGCGGGTTCTCCGTACTACCGAGCCTAGTAGCGTGGCAGCGTTCCCGAACCACTTTGAAAGCTCTTGGAAGAGGAGTGGCGCGCTCGCATCGAATGACTCTCCGAATGCGACATCGTGCGTCGGTATCTCATAATGTCGGTGCAGGGTGTAAAGCGCAGGGTCTACACCGAGGGACTTGATTTGCGAGCGGATCCATTCAGTCGCGTCGGTGATCGTCCGCCCGTGGAGCTTGTACTCCTCGATCGGTTGATTGTCGTCGGCGACGATCATCAACGCGAGTTTCGATGGCCGGGCGCCAATGCGGAATGATCTCCGTGCCGCCGGAATCACTCGTGAGAAAAGCCCTTCAAGAGCCGGCACCCATTCGAGGTTCGTGTGACTGTCATCACGCCGATGCTCGAGGAAGGAAATCCCGGCCGCGGCTCCGAACTGCGCGGCATAGTGCAGCTGCAACCGGCAATCAGAGAGCTTCCCCGCGTCTTCGGGTCGAACTGGCTGCCACGTCTTGGGGGACGATCGGTAGGTATCGGTGGCGCGTTGGGGGATCAATTCCATGGAAGCGTCCGGCGAGGCAGATCATCACCATATGTCATAGTTGATTCTCACACAAGCAGGCATTCATCGCGCCGGTGAGGCGCCGCTTGCGAGTGTCCCCATAAGGCCTTTACGGCATATTCAGATGCGATGATTCCTCGCGGCTGGGTCTCAGCGGCTTCCTTTGCCGTCGCGGCGATCGCTTGCCCCCGCGCCACGCATGAGCCGGAAAACACGTCCGGTGGTACGCGCTCCTATCTGATGGGGTTTTCGGTCGTTCCGCCGAAGCTTGACATCAAGCTGGCGATACAATCGATGGAGATCTGGACGAGGCGATCGGACGCCGCGATCATGCACCTCGACGTTCCGTGGGCGCTGCTCCTGGCTGGAACTTCGCCCGAGGACGCGCTTCGCAAGGACGGCGTCGATCTCGAGCACTACTACCGCTCGAAGCGTCTCAAGCTGGTTGTGACGATCGATGTTACAAACGGTCTGGCCCGGGAAAGCGAAGCGCTCGCGCTCGTCGCCGCGCATCGGAGCATTACGGACCCAGCGGTTCAACGGTTGTATCGCAATTATGTTCGCGCACTCGTCGAAATGCTTCACCCAGACTATCTGGGGCTTGCTGCCGAGACGAACCTGATCAGGCAAATTGCTCCGCGGCCGGTTTATAACGCGGTGGTCCGGATGACCAACGATGTGGCGTCCGACATTCGTCGCTCGCGGTCCGCAAGCGCTCTCCCACTCTATATCAGCGTACAGGTCGAAACGGCGTGGGGAAAGCTCGGCCAACAAGGCGGGTACGTGGGAATCGATCAGGATCTGCGCGATTTTGCCTTCATTAATCTCCTCGGCCTGTCATCGTACCCGTACCTCGGCGGATTCAAGGATCCGGATCAGATTCCACTTGACTACTATACGCGAATACGAGGTTCACAGGTGCTGCCGCTCATGGTGGTTGAAGGTGGATGGCCATCTACCTCTGCGCGCGGTGTTTTCTCATCATCGCAGGAAATGCAGTCGAGGTATATCGCGCGACAATCCCAGCTCCTCGACGAGGCGAACGCAATCGGCGTCTTCCAACTATCCTTTACCGATCTGGACCTCGGGAGTTTCCCGAAGCCCGTGCCTGCGATCCTGCCTCTCTTCGCGACGCTAGGTCTCGTGGACGCGAACCTCAAACCGAAGCCGGCGCTCGCTACCTGGGACAAGGTTTTTGCGCGACACCTCGAGCGCTAAGCAGCATTGGCGTGAGGACCCGTCGGTTGGCGAAAGAAGCCGGCGTTGGTCGTGCCGGGCGGCGTTATATTGGCGGCATCGTGCAGAGACGAGCTGCTACCAAGCCGCGCTCCACATCGGGGCGGGGGAAACGCGCCACTGGCGCCACCGAGCGGGCGAACAAACTCTACGACTCGCTGCGGAACCTCATTGTCCGCGGACAGCTGGCTCCCGGAGCACGGATCGTGGAAACCGAAGTCGCGGAACGCTTTGGTGTCAGCCGAACGCCGGTTCGCGCCGCGTTTCAGCGTCTCGAGCGAGAGGGCTACGTGATTGCGTCGGCCACCCACCAGGCACGGATGACTGTCGCGCCACTGACGCGAGAGGACGTTGGAGAGCTGCTCGAAATCGTCGGAGAGCTGGAAGGTCTTGCTGCCAGGAGTGCTGCGGGTCTAAGCGAATCGCAGCGCGAGGCGCTGGCGAAAGAGCTTGCGGCTCTCAATGCCGAATTCCGGCGCGCGGCGTCAGCCAAGGGTGCGCAGCCCGGGAAATTGTACGAGCTCGACGAGAAGTTTCACCGGCGCTACGTCGAAGCCGGCGCGGGGCCGCGACTGCGGTCGTTGCACGACGCCGTGAAACCACAGGCCGAACGCTACATCAGGATGTACATCGCCCTGCTGCTCGACACGGTGCCGACGGCCGGAACTGAACACGATGTGATCGTCGATGCGATCCGCACCGGCAACGCCGCTTCCGCGCAGCGCGCCGTCCAGACGAATTGGCGGCACGCGGCGGATCGACTGGTGCGCGCGATCGAGGTGATGGGGGAACAGGGGAACTGGTAAGAGTCGCCGCCGAATTCTTTCCTCATTCAAAGGGAGGTACGCTGTGGCCGTTAAGAAGACTGAAAAGAAGACCGATAATCGGACTGACAAGAAGATCATCGCGGTAGTTGGCGCGACCGGTGCTCAGGGCGGTGGCCTCGTGAATGCCATCCTGAGGGACAAAAAGGGCCCCTTCGCTGTGCGCGCGATAACGAGAGATCCCAATTCCGCGAAGGCGAAAGCGCTCGCTGATGCCGGAGCCGAGGTCGTCGCCGCCGATGTCGATGACGAAAAGAGTCTGGCCAAAGCATTCAAGGGTGCGCATGGCGCGTTTTGCGTCACTTTCTTCTGGGCGCATTTGAAGCCGGAAAAGGAGCTCTCGCAGGCCCGGAACATGGCGAAGGCGGCAAAGGAGGCCGGTGTGAAGCACGTCATCTGGTCGACGCTGGAGGATACGCGAAAGTCGATACCTCTCTCCGACGATCGGATGCCCACATTGATGGGCAAGTACAAGGTCCCTCACTTCGACGCCAAAGGTGAAGCGGACGGGATCTTCACGGAGCTCGGTGTTCCGACGACGTTTCTGGTGACGTCATTCTACTGGGACAATTTCATCCACTTCGGGATGGGTCCCAAGAAAGGAGCGGATGGCAAGCTTGCGATCACACTGCCTCTCGGCAACAAGAAGCTGGCGGGGATAGCAGCCGAAGATATCGGGAAAACCGCATACGCAATATTCGAAAAGGGCGCGGAGATGATCGGAAAGACGGTGGGAATCGCCGGCGGGCATCTCACTGGCGCTCAAATGGCAAAATCTCTTACCAAAGCGCTGGGACAGGAAGTCAAATACAACGCTATCCCGCCAGCGACATACAGGTCATTCGGATTCACCGGAGCCGACGACCTGGGCAACATGTTTCAGTTCAATAGCGAGTTCGAGCAGGATTGCTGCGACGCTCGCAGCATCAGCGAGACAAAGAGTCTCAATCCCGAGCTCCAGACATTCGACCGGTGGCTCGCACAGAACAAATCGCGGATTCCGCTCGGATAGAGCCAGATCGCTTTGGCATCCGATGGAAAGAGCCATCCTGATTCAGGATGGCTCTTCGTTTATGGAAGCCGTTCCGGCGCCTTTACTGATTTACGCTCGATCGGCTGAGCCGCCCCGGCGCCGATGGCTCGGGCGCCTTCTCCCTCGGTAAAGAGGCGCGTGAGAAAGCGCTGACCCTCTCCGATTCGTTCCACTTCTTCGGCGGTGGCCTCGACTGCCTGCTCCATGCGCTGCAACCTCTCACCAATCTCTCGCGGGAGTCCTGCAACCGCGACTGCGCTTCGACGCCAGATCCTGCGCGCGAATGCAACCGATAACGGGAAGAATACCAGGATCATGAACAACCCGCCGAGCACCCATGCCTCTTCGGGCGGTCCCTGCCGTATCTCAGGCGGCGGCTCGACCACTGCTCCCGGAACGGCGGCGGCCTTGGATATGTCCAGCGCGTTGGCGGCGAGGCGCTGATCGACGCTCGTGATTCTCGAATCGATGTCGGTTAGGCGGGTCTCCAGTGGCTTTCGTTCCGCAGAGCTCGCCGGCATGTCCTCGAGCTGACCGGCGATTGCGCTTCGCGTGCCCTCGAGATCGTTGAGCTGGTTGCGCAGCTCCTGGCGCTGCGCCTTAAATCCCTCGTAAACAGCGCTTGCGCTCGGCGCGCCGGGCATGCTTGCGAGCAGCGGCGTTGTAGGAGCACTAGGACCAGTAGGAGCCTTTGCGGTTGGGCCTGGTTGAATCAATCGACCCTCAGGGTGCGATAGCTTTCGGGCATGGACCTCATGATAATCTACGGTTTCAGCGCGGGATTTTCTTCATCGGCCCGAGCAGGCGAATAGATACCCTCAACCAACCCGATAATTTTCCCCGATTATGATCGCCGCGGAGATACATCGACCGGGATCTCCATGCTGAAGGGCCCGCGTGAGATGCAGGTACTTGCGTGGCTGCTCGCGCAGCTTGGGAGAGCTGTTTGACACAATTGCCGGGAGAGCAATTCTGGTGCTATTTACAATTCGACAACAACCGCACGAGGCTTCGTGCCCCAGCGTCGGATACACCGCGATGTAACGGAAACGATGGCGACATGATCCGATCGTGAGACCACTGCCTTTCGTTTGGCCCTATGCTCTCGTCTTCTGGGCAGTCTACATCTGGGCATTCCTGCCAGAGTGGAAGGTTGTGCAGAGTGGAATTGAAGGCGCGAAGGGACCGGATTCCAAGGACAGCGGATCCATGCGAGTACTGCTGGGAGGAATGTGGATCGCGCTCTTCCTGGCCTTTCCGCTGGCGTTCGTCCGAGCGTGGTCGTTTCCGCCAGGAGCGCAGTTGCCGATCTTTGCGGTTGGTCTATCCACGCTAATCCTTGGCAGCCTGCTCAGACGCTATTGTTTTCGCACACTCGGCCAGTATTTCACTGGAGATGTAAGGGCGAGAGCAGATCAGCCAGTGATTCGCACCGGTCCGTACAGGCTCGTGCGGCATCCGTCATATACGGCGGGGATCATGATGTTCGTGGGGATCGGCCTCGCCCTTGGAAGCTGGTTCAGTTTCGTGCTTCTCGCGATTGCCGCGATTGCGACCTACACCTATAGGGTGACGATTGAGGAGCGGGCGCTTCTCACTACTATCGGCGAGCCTTATCGGGACTATATGAGGGAGACCAAGCGGTTCATCCCGTACATCATCTGAGTTCTCGTTCAGCCGCCGTTGCGGTTGGAACCCATCGTACAACCAGATCTTCGATTCCCATGGTAAGGTGGCGGTACTCTTCCTTCATCAGCGGTGAGGAGATGATGAAATCCGCCGTCGCCCGGTTGCATGCCACGGGAATGTTGTAAACCAGCGCAATCCGCTGAAGAGATCTTACATCCGTGTCATGCGGATGCAGCTCGAGAGGATCGGAGAAAAATACCACGAAATCAATTCGCTCTTCCACGATTGCCGCGCCGACCTGCTGATCCCCACCGAAGGGCTCGCCCGCGAACGTCGTGATGTCGAGGCTCAGCTCGGCGCTGAGTATGGAGCCCGTCGTTCCATTCGCGAACAGATCGTGGTGCATGAGCCCGCCGCGATTGCAACGAACCCAATCGAGGAGATCATGCCTGCGGTTGTCGTGCGCGATCAGCGCAATGCGCTTCCTGGGATTCATCAACAGCAAACGGCGACTAAGCATGTTACGCCTGGGAGAGATATCGCCTCGCAGCATAAGTGCCGCTTGTCATCGTTCGGTCACCGTCTCGCCCCCTTTGGGTAACGTTTCCGCGGCCAGAGGCTTGCAGCCGAATGGCAGATGTTGCACTTAGTGAACGGCTCGAATCGAGGAGAATACTGATGAGATACCCGTCGACTGTCGTTCTGATGGTGGCCATTTCAGCTGCTCCTCTGCTCGCGCAGGCGAGTCACGGGCCGCCTACGCCAACTCCAATTCCTACAGGTTCGCGTCCTGTTCCGCGTCCACTTCCCGCCGCGCTGGCGCCGATACAACTCGAGGATCAGTGGACAACCGCACTCGTGCGGCGTGACACCCGCACTTTCGATCGTCTGCTCGCACCGGGTTTCGTGTACACCGAGGATGCGGCTGTGATGAGTCGCGACGATGTGATCAAGAGCGTTACAGGTCCCGATCGCGTCGAGTGGGCGCGCAACGAGGGAATGACGGTCCACGATTTCGGGGATGTGCAGGTAATCACAGGGGTGCTTCACGTGAGGGGAAGGGGAAAACAGGGTCGGTTCGACCGGCGATACCAGTTCACGGATACCTGGCATCGCCAGAATCAACGAATAAGAGCCGATGGGCGCATCGTCGCCACAAATGATAGCAGCTGGCAGATCATTGCCGCGCAGGATTACCTGATTCCAAAATGAGCTCGCATACGGAGAAGAGATGAGCCGAGTCTTGAGCGCGTATTGGACGATTCTGCCGCTTGTAGCACTCGCGGCATGCAGCAGCGGAGAAAAAACCCCGGCGACCGATAGCGCATCGAGCTCGGGCCCGCAGGCGACATCCGGCGCCGCAACGGGAACGGCGTCGGTGTCGGGCGCGCAAATCGCCGTCGCGCATGCCGGCCCTCCCGGTGAATGGCAGATGCCAGCCGGCGACTACGCAAGCTCGCGCTACAGCCAGCTCGCTTCGATCACTCCGCAGAATGCCGCGAATCTCAAGGTCGCGTGGGCGTTCTCGACTGGGGTGCTGCGTGGACATGAGGGACAGCCGCTCGTCGTGGGCAACACGATGTATGTCGTGACACCCTACCCCAACGTCTCGTACGCGATCGATCTCGCTCAGACTGGTCAACCGCTCAAGTGGAAGTTCCGCCCCCAGAACGATCAGCAGGCGATCGGCCGAGCGTGCTGCGACGTGGTGAATCGCGGCGCCGCATTCGCGGACGGAAAGATTTTCTACAATCTGCTTGATGGTCACACTGTCGCCATTGACGCGGCGACAGGAAATCAGGCATGGCGCACGAAGATGGGCGATCTCTCGCGGGGCGAGACGATTACGATGGCGCCGATAGTCGTGAAGGGCAAAGTCATTGTTGGATCGAGCGGCGGCGAGATGGGAGTGCGTGGCTGGATCGCCGCGCTCGATGCAGCCACTGGGAAGGAAGTCTGGCGCGCCTACAACATCGGACCCGACAAGGACGTGAAGGTCGGCCCCAGGTTCAAGACGTTCTATGCCCACGATCGCGGGAAGGATCTCGGTGCCACCTCATGGCCGGGCGACACCTGGAAAACCGGCGGTGGCGCAGTGTGGGGATGGCTCTCGTATGACCCGGGGCTCAATCTTATCTATCACGGCACGAGTAATCCGGGGCCGTGGAACGAGAATCAGCGCACTGGTGACAACAAGTGGACAGCCTCGATTCTGGCGCGCGACGCTGACACCGGCGAGATGGTGTGGGCGCTTCAGGTGACGCCGCACGACATGTGGGACTACGA
>DASWBG010000238.1:0-4551 GCA_036390715.1 Gemmatimonadaceae bacterium | reverse complement strand
GGCGCTGAGCATGGCACTGGAGCTTCTGACGTATTTCACGCCCACGCCAGCTTATTCGGTCGAGGGAAAGGCGATCGCGGCCGCGAACCACGCGCTTGCGATCGATCCAAAGCTGGCCGAGCCGCACGCCGCCCTTGCGCTCTCGCACATGCATGCGTCGAGATGGGATCTGGCAGAACAGGAATTCAAACGTGCAGTTCAAATAGATTCCGCTTCGCCGACTGCGCGGACGCAGTACGGACGCTACTTCATGGCGGTCGGCAGAATTCCGGACGCGGTGGAGCAGTTTCAGATCGCGCGTCGACTCGACCCACTTGCCGCAACGGCGTCGGTGTGGCTGTCGCACACCTTATTCATGGCGGGCCAAAGGGACGCGGCATTGGCAGAAAGCAAGCGTGCCCTGGAGCTGGATCCTCAACTCTCGACCGCCCACGTATTTCTCTCTATGGATCGGGCCGCTGCGGGAAGAAAGGACGAAGCCCGCGCGATTGTGGGGCCCGGGCTTTCTGAGGTGCCCTGGAATGGAATGAGCGCTTACGTGCTGGGCCAATTGGGTGACACCGCGGCTGCGCGAAGAGTGCTGAAGAACCTCGACGCACTTCCACGGAATACGTGGATGATCAACACAGCGCGGGTTTATATCTACCTCGGTCTCGGCGAGTTGGATCGTGCATTAGGCTCACTGGAGGCAGCGGTAGCTGCGCGCGAGACCACTCCAGGCTGGATCCCCCTTGCTGACCGCCCCTACGATCCGGTTCGAAGCAGCCCGAGATTCGCGTCGGTAATTCGTGCTTTTGGACTGGACAAGCGAGGCCTGACGTCCGAGAACGGGGGAAGACCGGCACCTTAGAGGCGAGACAGGCTATTGAGGGGAAACCCGCGTCCACATGCGCGGGCTTTTTTTTGCCCCGCTCTCCAGAAATTCCTCCGATACTGAACCACGACCCGGGTCGTCCTACTAGGTCGGACTATGTTTCCTTCCTCACTGCCTCAACGCATGAATGATTAGCCCCTCTGCCCCAGGCGAAGCGCTGTTGGTTCTCGACTCCCAGCTCAGCGTGCGCGCTGCCAATAAGGCGTTCTACGCCATGTTTCGGCTGGCTCCCGCGGAATGCGTTGGCCACAAGGTCTATGAGCTCGGGGGAAGGGCGTGGGACGAAAAGCTCCGCCCCATGCTCGAGATTGTGCTCAGTGGTGAGCCGCAGTCGGATCACTTCGATTTGGTTCACGACGACAAGGAAGGCGGGCGCGGAGTCCTCTGGCTGAGCGCACGCCTGGTTCCCTCCGCAAACCCCGCCGACGCCACGGTTCTTCTCGCGATCGAAGACCTCACCGCGGGCCGCCCGGTCGAGGAGACACTCGCCGTCAGAACCCAGGAGCTCCACACATTTGCCGACCTGGCGAGTCGCGGGGCACACGAGCTGAACAATCTCCTCACAGTCATTCGCATGAACGCGGACCTGATCGAGGCGAGCCTTAGCGACGCGAAGATCTCGACACAGGAAGCCGTCGACATTCGGCAAGCCGCTGAACGCGCCGAGAAAATCACCAAGAACCTGCTATTGACGAGCCGCCGGGTTCTGCCGCAGGCAACGGGCCTCGATCGGGGCACGAGCTCGGTTCCGCTCCCTGGCTCTCCACTTAAGGAGTCGGGTGAGGAAACTGCCCAACGCGAATCAGCTGGAGCGAATTCGCGGAACGTCAGAAAATTGAAGCACGGCAAGCCGACCGGCCGTGAAACCATTCTCCTTGTTGACGACGAGAAATCGCTGCGCAAGCTCGGAAAACGGGTACTGACCGAAGCCGGATACCATGTTCTCGAAGCATCGGATGGCGCGATGGCACTCCGCATTGCGGCTGAACAAGTTGGAGAGATCGATCTTGTCCTCACCGACGTCGAGATGCCGACGCTGGGGGGACGAGGTATGGTCGACGAGCTGCACGAGCTCAGCCCCGGGCTCAGAGTGCTGTTCATGTCGGGATACACCGACAACGACATACTGCGTCGCGGAATCCAGAAGTCAGAAACGGATTTTCTGCAGAAGCCGTTCACGGCCGAATCGCTTCGTGCCGCCGTACGCGCTGTATTGAACAAGCCTTCTACGGCGTCCGCTTAAGTGCCACGGACCAAGGTGTCGCGAGTCAAGGTGCCAGTCGCTGACAAGCCCGGGCGCATCCTCATCATCGACGACCAGGAGGAGAACGTTAAGCTCCTCGAGCGAATCCTCGCGAACGCCGGTTACGAGGATGTCGCGTCGACGACTAATTCTGTGGACGCCCACAGGCTTCAGACACAATTCAAGCCCGATCTGGTACTGCTCGACGTTCACATGAGCGGCAAGGACGGATTTCAGGTTCTGGAAGAAATCGTCGTCCACGCTGGCGGAGCAGAACATGTTCCGGTGCTCATGATCACCGCTGACGATAGCGCGGAGGTAAAGCGCCGCGCCCTCGCGCTCGGAGCAAAGGATTTCCTGAGCAAGCCTTTCGACTCGGCGGAAGTCCTCCTGAGAATCCGCAATCTGCTGGAAACCCGCTTCCTCTATCGGAAGCTTCGCCGCCAGAACACCGAGCTGGAACTGAAGGTCAGTGAGCGCACGAAGGAGCTCGAGCAATCACAGCTCGAGATGCTGGAGAGGCTCGCCGCCGCTGTCGAATTCCGCGACGATGATACCGGCAATCACACCAAGAGAGTCGCGCAAGTCTCGGCACTCCTCGGTGAAGCGATCGGCCTCGAGGCTACGACTGTGGAGCTGATCAGGCGTGCCGCTCCGCTGCACGACATCGGCAAGGTCGGAATCCCGGACAACATTCTGCTCAAGGCTGGTGCTCTCACCGGAGAAGAGTTCGAGATCATGAAGACCCACACCGTGATCGGATCGAGAATGCTCTCGAAGGGTCGCTCCGAGCTCGTTCGCTTCTCGCAGCGAGTCGCCCGCAGCCACCACGAATGGTGGGATGGGTCGGGATACCCTGATCGCGTCTCGGGTCAGGCCATCCCGCTCGAAGCGCGCATCGTTGCGGCGGCGGACTTTCTCGACGCGCTCACCCACGATCGTCCGTACCGGCCAGCGTGGGGCATCGACGACACTCTCGCGGAGATCAAGCGCAGGGCCGGGAGTCACTTCGATCCGACCGTTGCCAACGCTCTGCTCGGAATAGATTGGAGAGCGAGCGCGGTGCTGGTAGCGTAGCACCGCTGCGGCGGGTTTCTTGCTTTTAGGGCTTCTCCGACAGCTGCAACTTCCGGAGGCAAGCCATGCGATGCTCCACGGACCAGCGGCAGATGCTCGAGAACGGTGACGTCGACGAAGCGCTAAATGCGGCGGCGGCGGTCGGGGACGATCGGATTCAGAAGCGGACTACCGGCCGTATCAACGTCGATTCGTTCACTCACGGGTCGGCAGCTCAAAGATCGGAGTGGTTCAAGCGCGGATTCGAGTCGGGCGACCCGAGGAGCTGCACTACCCTCTAGAGATACCTGGTGCGGAGAACATCGAGGTGGTGCAGCTCGTGTCCCGCAATGATGTAAGCCAGCGCCCTCACCGAAACTTCGGCGTTGTTAGCGATGCCGCGCCGAGTCCAGGCTTCCTCGTCCATGTGTCGGAAGAGGTACAGAGTCGATTGCCGCACCGTCTCCAGCTCTGAGGCGAGCTCAGAAAGAGGATACGCGTCGAAGGTAGCATTGCGCACGTAATCGTCCTGCTCGAAGCCGGGAATCGGCTGCGCATCATTTCGCCCAAACCTGAGCGCGCGGCCCGCGAATATTCGCTCGCTGTCGATCATGTGTCCGACGACCTCGTTTACGCTCCATTTGTCCGGCGCGTAACGGTAGGTCGCGACTGACGCTGGAAGGGCGCGAAGAAGCGACTGAGTGTCGGCCATCTGGTTGGTCAGCGTCGAGATCACATCGCCCTCCGGAACGAGCGAGATGTATCTCTCGTAGTAGGGAAGGAATTCCGATTTGGCCGGCCGCGTCGCACTCGCTTTCACTGGTGTTGCGGTAGTCACTGTTGCCTCCTCGAGGCGCTGATGTCCTCGCCACGAAATAAAACGCGGGGGAGCGCGGTGCGCTACGTCTGGATAATTGATGGAGCGATAACGATTCGATATCATCCGGCTTCCGTTACCAAGCCAGAGGATGACAGAGCGACACGATCCGTACGTATCACTGCGGAACCCGAACTTTCTGTGGTACGTTGCCAGCCTGGTGGCGCTAACGCTGGGCACCCAGATCCAGGCGACGGTCGTGGCGTGGCAGGTGTACGCCATCACAAAGGATCCGCTTTCGCTGGGATTGGTCGGGCTGGCCGAGGCGCTGCCTTTTATTACCGCGGCTCTTTACGCGGGACACATCGCGGACCGGCACGACCGGAAGCTGCTCGCACTCATAGCGCTCGCGGTTCAGCTTGGCTGCGCCATTGCGCTGCTCCTTCTGACTGTCTACGCGCGCCGGCTTTTGTCCGTGACGATTCTCCCGATCTTCGTGGTCGTCGGCGTCAGCGGACTGGCGAGAAGCCTTCTTCAGCCGGCACGGACCGCGCTTGGCGC
>DASWBG010000237.1:0-3451 GCA_036390715.1 Gemmatimonadaceae bacterium | reverse complement strand
ACGTACGACACCGAGAAGTCATGCGTGACGAGCGCGACAATCATCGATCCGGCCGCGATGGTGACGAGCAGGAAGTTCGTGTACACCGCGCCGTAAACGAGTTGGAGCCACTCTCGCCTGTCGGTGCGGATCGCTATCGGGGTGAGGATCGCTCCAAATACCACCGCTGTCAGGGATACCAGCAGCGCGTTGTGCGCGATCAGACCTATCACTTTGTCGCCTGCTCTATGAGCGTCTTGTACTTCTCGTGCGCTGACTCGCCCGGCTTGGGCGGTCGGTACTCGTTCGAGTGCTTCACCATCAGGCCAGTTGCATCAAACACTCCGCCAGAACCGAAGCGCCCCTCGACAACGACGCCCATTCCGTCCCGGAACATCTGCGGCGGAGCACCAGTCGAGTGCACCGGTACCTCTCGCACGCCGTCGGTGACTATGAATCGCAAGTCCAGTGTCTGGGCGTTCCACTTTACGGAGCCCGGCTTCACCTGTCCGCCGAGCCGCACGGGCACGCCGACGCCATCGGTGCCTTTCGCCAAAAGCTCCTGAGGCGTCAGAAAGAACACCACGTTCTTCTCCAGTCCTCCGAACAGCAACCATGCGAACACCGCGATGATGACGATCCCGCCACCGATTATCCATTTGCGTTTCATTGTTTCATCCCTCCGCTTCGCTCCTGCGCCATCCTCTCGTAATCGGCGCGGGCGCGCGCCCCCTTTCGCACGAGGCGTCCCAGATATCCCACAAGCACAATCCACGTGACCGCGTAGGCCGCGATGATAAAAGTCAGATTTGACGAATCCGTTGTCACCGATCTCCCATTGCGGCCGCTTCGGCCATGTGTTCGACCGCTCGCTCCAGGCGGGCGATCTCGTACCGCTTGCGGATGAAATAGATCATGACGAGCAGCATCGCGATTGCATTCAGCCGCAGCCCCATCGTGTACCTGGGGTCCAGGGTGGCCGGGTTCGACTGCGGCTGGTGAAGTGTGCGCCACCACTTCACTGACATGTACACTATCGGGACGTTGAGGGCGCCGATCGCGCCAACAGCCGCACTCCATCGCGCCTTCTGCTGCGGGTCTTCGGTGAACGCGCGCAGGGCGAGATAGCCGACGAAAATTAGAAACAGCACCAGCGTCGATGTCAGTCGCGCGTCCCACACCCACCACACGCCCCACGCCGGACGCCCCCAGATCATGCCCAGTATCAGAGTGAGCCCGTTGAACGTCGCGCCTACCTCGGCGGCTGACGCGGCAATCAGGTCGTCGTTTTCCCGGCGTTGCCATAGATATTTCACGCTGAAAACGAGCACGACGAAGAACGAGAGGAAGGTCATCCACGCCGCCGGAACGTGGACGTACATGATCTTCTGCAAATGCCCCATGTCGGCGTCGGCCGGGGAGGTCAGGATTGCGTAGGCCTGGGCGGCGATTACGGCAGCGAAGCTGACGAATGCCAGCCAGTTACTCGCGCGGGGCGGTCGCGCGGCTTGTGTATCGCGCGAATGGACGGTGGAAGAAGTCAGTTTGCCTTCAGGCTTCAATGACATGTTCGAAAGCAATGAACGTAGCTGTCAGGAATACTAGGTCGTAGGCCACAAGTAGTCGAATCCAGGCACCCGCTTCGTGCATTACGTCCGCGCCCAACAGCGCCTTTGAGGCCGTGGTCGCCGCGAGCAGGACCGGCACCAGCATCGGAAAGAGTAATAGCGGGAGCAGAACTTCGCGGGCGCGGCTCCGACTTGCCATCGACGCGTAGAAGGTGCCCAGCACTACCAATCCCACGACGCCAAGCGTCAGGACTCCGAGCAGCGACGGCCAACGAGCGGGTATCTGAACACCGAACAACACCACGCCCGCCGCCACGACGATCGCCACCATCAACGTCAGAAAAATCAGGTTGCCGAGCAGCTTTCCGGCAAAGATGGTCCAGCGCGGCCCTGGATATTGCAGCAATGGCTCGAGCGCACCGCTCTCGAGCTCCACCTGGAAAGACCGATTGAACGCGAGCACTCCCGAGAACAGGGTAGCCAGCCACACGGCGCCGACAGCTGCGTTGCGCAGCGCTTCTGCATCGGGGCCGAGCGCCAGTCCGAGAAGAACGAGAATCGTCACGCCGAGCGATGCCACGCTGTTGAAGCCGGCCTTTGCGCGGAGCTCGGTCGTGACATCCTTTCTCGCGATGGCTCGAACGCGCCGCCAGTCGTCTTGCCAGGCCATCAACGGGTCTCCGTCGTCGTGGAGTGCTCACGACCTGCGTGCTCCACTTTCGTCGCCGCGATACGCCCTTCGACGAGAGTGAGCGTGCGATCGAGCATCGCTTTCGCGGGCGCAAGCTCGTGCAGAGCGACGAGGGCAGCGCCACCGGACTCCACGGTTCCAGCGATCATCGAGTTCATGAGCTCGACACCCTCGCTGTCGAGATTGCTGTAAGGCTCGTCGAGCAGGAGAACCCTGGGATTACGCAGGATGAGTCGGGCTAGTGCCAGCCGACGCTGCATCCCAGCCGAAAATCCTCGCACCCGGTCACCCGCGACGGACGCGAGGCCAACGCGCTCCAGGCTGCTGTCGACTGCGGCGTACCGCAACCCCAGCATGTCCGCCGCGAATCGCAGGTTCTCGCGCGCGGTAAGATCGTCGTAGAGGCCGGGTGTGTGCGCCATGTATCCGACCTGACCGCGTACGCCACTCGCGTCGCGCACGATATCGAGTCCGTTGATGGAACCGGTGCCGGCACTCGGGTTGACCAGCGTCCCGAGAATCCGCAGCACGGTGCTCTTTCCGCTTCCGTTGGGACCCATCAGGCCGACAGCCTCGCCAGGGCGCACCTCGAGCGATACTCCGCGGAGCACCCATCGAATGCCGAACCGTTTGCCAATACCGCTGAGTTGGATCGCTCGATCGGACTGGCCGTTGGACATCAAATGAAAGCGTGGGCGGAGGTGACGTAGCGGTCCGGAGCGAGATCGGAATAACCGAATATAAGGCCCGATCGCGCGCTCAGCGTCCTCCGCCCCCGGCGCCGATAATGGTTCCACTCCGCCCGCCAAGTCGCGCGAGCGTCGCGTTGGTGGTGTAGCCGCCCTACAACGCCGGACGAGCGACTCTGCGCAGGCTTGGCCGGTAGCTCACCGAGATCGTGATGAACCGCGCGTTGTAATCGTTGAGATTGTTCCCCAGGAAAATGGCGTTCCCTGTCGACGGTTGGAGTCCGAGCGTCCTGAAATCGTTCTGTGCCCACCTCTCGGTTTGGTACCGGAACGTCATTCCCCATTCAGGTGTCACGAAATAAGTCGCGAAGAGCGTCATCGGCTGAAACTTCTGCGTCACCTCCGGAAGGTCCGACGCAGTGGCGTTGAAATTCTGCGTCGCGGTTCCGCCGGTGGGAGTGAGCGGGTTGAAAGTCGCCATTCGGAACTTTGCCCGCGAGGCGTCCACGCGCCCCCCCGCCTCG